>WGBS01000317.1 GCA_015494165.1 Gammaproteobacteria bacterium
CGCCTCGAAGCGCAGCACCGTGGACGGCGCCACCAGCCCGTTGACATGCGCCCAAGCGAGCAGCGCCACGGGGGTCTCGCCACGGCGCAGCGGCGCACGCGAGCCCTCGCGCTCGAGCCGCCACGCACCCTCCGCCTCGCGCACGAGCGTGAGCTCAGGCTCCGAGAGGTCCTCGGAGATGCCGGGGTTGATCACCTCGACCTTGCCCGGGGCGTGCTCGGCGGCGCTCTTGAGGCGGCGGGCCACCACCTCAAGGTCGGCGGCGGCGCGCCCCCCGTCACGCAGGCGCGCGCCCGCGAAGGCCGCGAGCCGCCCGAAGCTGTCGCGCAGCAGGGCCTCGATCAGGGCGCGCTCCTCGAGCACGCGCTCGATCTTCCAGCGCGGGCGCGCGTCGAGCAGGTGCAGGCGGCCGCGGTCCCAGCCCCAGCGCGCGGCGAGCCGCGCCATCAGCGCCCGGCGCCACCCGCTTCCCGGCCGCGAGAGCGCGATGCGCGACTTGAAATACAGGCAGCGGCGCGCGAGCTCGCGCCGGGCGCGGTCGGCCGGGCCGCCGAGGTGGCGCTCGATGCGCTCGATCATGAGCACATAGGGGTCGAGCGCGTCGGCGTCGCTCGCGCCTTCGTGGACGGCGCGCTTGAGGTCGTGGCAGGCGAGGTCGCCGTGCGGCAGCCCCGCGACGTAGCTCTCGAGCAGCAGGATCTTGAGCACCGACTTGTAGGGCGAGTCGAGCGCCTTGTAGAGCTGCCACAGGGCGGCGTCGAAGAGCTCCGCCTCCGGCAGGGGCAGCGGCGAACCGAGGTCGAGGCACTCGCCGGGGCGCACGAAGCGGCGGCCGACGAGGCGCGCGGCCTCCTCGGCGTAGCCCGCGCGCTCGCGCTCGACCGGCACCAGCCACCAGAGCGGGTAGCGCCCCGCCACCAGCACCGCGCTGCGGTAGAACTCGTCGAGCAGGAGATGGTGCTGGAGCGCCCCGCAGCCGTCGGCGGCGAGGCTCGCGTGCTCGCCGGCCCGGAAGCGCTCGGGGTCCACCGGGTAGAGATGGGTCTCGAGGCCGAAGCGCTCGCGCGCCCAGCGCTCGAGCGCCGCGCATTTCGCCGCCAGCAGCTCGCGCGCGCCCGTATCGATCCCCGGGTCGTGGCACACCCAGACGTCGAGGTCGCTCTCGCGCGTGTGGCCGAGGGAGCCGGCGCTGCCCATGAGGAACAGGGCCTCGAGGGCGAAGGTCCTGTAGGCCCGCCGCCGCGGCCGGAAGC
The DNA here is from genome assembly GCA_015494165.1 of Gammaproteobacteria bacterium. Taxonomy (GTDB): domain Bacteria; phylum Pseudomonadota; class Gammaproteobacteria; order S144-34; family S144-34; genus S144-34. The sequence goes on from WGBS01000317.1 coordinate 1,254, forward strand.
CCGGCGCGATGCGGCGCGCAGCGCGCACGGCCTCCGCGCCGGGCCCGTAGCCCGGCAGGCCTGCCGGTGCCGCACGCCCCACGTAGCCCGGCAGCAGCGGGTGGTTCTCGTGCAGCAGCAGGGGCAGGAGCTCGAGCCACTGCGCCCGCGCCGGGCCCAGGCTCTCGCGCACGCGGCGCAGGCGGGCGCGGTTGAGCGCGAGGAAGCGCCCGCGCAGGGCGCGCAGGTCGGCGCCGGGGGCGCCGTCCGGGTCAGCCGCCCTCCGCGCCACCGGCGGCCTCCGGGCACGCGGCGAGCGCGGCGCGGGCGCGGCCGATGAGCTTCTCCGGCGTGTCGCCCGCCTGCCAGGCGGCGAGGCCGACACGCAGCGCCGCCTCGCCCCCGACGGCGGCGCGCACCTCGGCGCACATGCGGCGCACGAGCGCGCCCGCGTCGGCCTCGGCGGTCTCCGGCAGCACCGCCAGCACCTCGCCCGCGTCCGAGACGCCGACGAGGTCGGCCCAGCGCAGCAGCCCGCGCACCGCCTGCGCCGCCGCCCGCAGCACCTCCGTCCCCTTCTCCTCGTCCCCGCCGGGGGCGCGCGCCTCGAGCACGGCGAGGCAGAGGGGGTCGCGGTAGCGCGCGCAGCGGGCGAGCTGCGGCCCCATCGCCAGCCGCAGCGCCCGCTCGCCGGGCAGCCCGGTGCGCGGGTCGAAGGCGGCGAGGGCCCACGCGTCCCAGAGCGCCGGCCCGCCCCGCGCCGGCGGGTCCAGGGCGAGCAGGCACCACGCGCGGCCCCCGTTCGGCAGCGCCTTCTCGTGCCGCAGCAGCCAGCGGCCGGTGGCCGCGGCGCGCACCAGCGCCCCCTGGCGCGGGATCTCGCGCAGCGGCGGGCTCGCCAGCGCCTCGAGGCTCGCCCCCGGTGCGGCCGCCTCGCCCAGCAGGGCGCGGGCCGCCGCGTTCGCCGCCGTCACCGTGCCGTGCGCATCGGCCACCACGAGCCCGACCGGGCAGGCCTCGAGCACCGCCTCCGGCAGTTGCGCGTCCGTCTCCATCGCCTCCACCTCCCCTGCCGCTCCTCGCAGTGTAGCGGGCGCTGGCCGTCCCGCCTTTAGCGCCGGCGGCCGGTGGCGGCCCCGCGGCGGCGCGCGCTATCCTAGCCCGCGACCCACACCCCACGGCGCCGTCCGCGCGCGGCGGCGGCCAGCGAGGAGAGACGCATGACCGAAAGGATCCGGGCCCCCTACGTGGGCGTGCCCCTGCCGGACCTGAAGACCTCGCCCATCGTCGCCGACACCGGCGACGCGCCCGATCTGCCCGAAGGCGCCGCCCTGAGCGAGGCCCCGGTGTGCTGGTTCAACGGGGTGGCCTACGAGAACGGGCGCTTCGTGTGCACCGGCGCGGACCTGCTGCGCTGCACCAACGGGGTCTGGGTCCGGGAGGGCTCCTGTGACCCGGACCATCCGGACTGAGCGCGCCGCGCTCGCGGCGCTCCTGCTCCTCGCCCTGCCGGCCGCCGGCGCCGAGCTGCGCGGCGAGGTGGTGCTGGAGGGCGGCCAGCGCTTCGGCCGCGGCCCGGTGGGGCCCGGGACCCTCGTCAGCGTGGCCGCCTATCCGCTCGAGGGCCAGCCCCTGCCGCGCTGGGCGCCGCGCCGCCTCGACGTCGAGGTGCGCGAGCGCCGCTTCCGTCCCCTCTACCGGGTGCTGCGCCGGGGCGACAGCCTCCTCGTGCGCAACCGCGACCGGGTATTCCACGAGCTGTTCTCGCTGTCGACGGTGCGTCCCTTCCGCGCGCGGCTGGCTCCGCGCGGGCGCGCCGGCGCCCAGGCGCGGCTGCGCTTCGACGAGACCGGCACCTGGCACATCTTCTGCCGCATTCACGGCAGCATGTACATGCGCGTCGACGTCGTCGACACGCCCTATGTCGAGGTCCTGCCGGGCGGCGGGCGCTTCCGCCTCACCGGGCTGGCGCCCGGGCGCTGGCGGCTGCGCGTGGCCGCCGTCGGCGCCGACACCCTCGAGGTCGAGGCCGACGCGGTGACGAGCCCGCCGCCGCTGCGCCTGGTGCTGCGGGTGCGCGGCGGCGCCTGAAGCCGTGAACATCGAGCAGCGCAACACCCTCTTCGTCGTCGGCCTGGTGCTGCTGGTCCTCGGCAGCGCCGCGGCCATCGGCTATTTCCTCATCGCCGAGCACGTCGAGCGCCAGATCGTGCGCAGCCTCGACCTCGCCGTCGAGGTGCAGGCCGAGACCGAGCGCCGCGACCGCGCGCGGCTGGCCGCCGCGGGCCGCAGCCTCGCCGCCGAGCCCGCCCTGCTCGCCGCCGCCCTCACCGACGACGTGCCCACCGTGGCGAGCATGCTCGACGACCTCCTCGGGCGCGCCGCCGTGGACCTCATCGCCGTCTACATCGAGAGCGGCCAGGCGGGCGTGGGGCGCCGGCCCCACTACGCATCGCCCCAGGTGCTGACCTCGGAGCCGCTCCTGCGGCTCGTGCGCGGGCTCGATCCGGTGGCCGGCGAGGCCGCCGCCAACGTCCGCGTCTTCAACGAGGTGCTGCGGCTGGTGGCCGTGCCGGTGCGCGGGCCCGCGGGCGGGCGCATCGGCGTGGTCGTCGTGGGCGAGGCGCTCGGCGAGCGTGCGGCACGCACCCTGGCGGCCATCACGCGCGCCCAGGTCGCGATCTTTGCCGGCAACGTCGTCCTCGGCAGCACGCTGCCGCCGGCCGAGCTGCCTCTGGAGGCGCTGGCGGCGGGGGCCAGCCCGGGCCACGTGCGCTTCGCCGTCGGCGGCGAGCGCTACCGCGGCCGCGTGCTGCCCTTGGTCGAGGACGCCAGCGCCCACCTGCTGCTCGCGCTCTCCGAGGACGCGCAGTGGGCGCCCTACCGCGAGCTGGCCCTGCGCGGTGCGGCCGCGGCCTTCGTCATCCTGCTGCTCGCCGCCGGCATCGGGCTGTGGGTGAGCCGCGCCTCGCTCACGCGCCCGCTGCGCGAGCTCGCCGCCGCGGTGCGCGCCATCGGCGCCGGCGACCTCGACGTGCAGGTCGAGGCGCGCCGCGCCGACGAGCTCGGCGAGCTCGCGCGCGCCTTCAACCGCATGCTGGCGAGCCTGGCGAGCTCGCGCGCTGAGCTCGAGGAGAGCCGCCAGCGCTTCCACGACTTCGCCGCCGCCTCCTCCGACTGGCTGTGGGAGACCGACCGCAACGGCGTCTTCACCTACGTCTCGCCGAGCGTGAGCGAGAGCCTGGGCTACGCCGCCGCCGACCTCGTGGGGCGCACGCTGGAGCAGGTCTTCCGCGGCGACGACGTCGGCGAGGTGATGGCGGTGCTGCGCCCGGGGCGCACGGCGCCGCAGCCCTTCAAGGACCTCGAGGTGTGGCTGACCTCGGCCGACGGCCACCGCCGCTGCCTGCGCATGAACGGCGTGCCGGTGCGCCGCGGCGAGACCTTCGTCGGCTACCGCGGCACGGCGCGCGACATCACCAAGGCGAAGCAGGACGAGTCGCGCCTGATGTCGCTCGCCAACCAGGACCCGCTCACGGGCCTGGCCAACCGCAAGCGCTTCCAGGCCGACCTCGCGCACGAGCTGCGCCGCGCCGAGCGCACCGGCCGCAGCGGCGCGCTCATGCTGCTCGACATCGACCATTTCAAGCTCATCAACGACACCGCGGGCCACGCCGCCGGCGACGAGGTCATCGTGCAGGTGGCGGGGGTGCTGCGGCGGCTGTCGCGCGGCGAGGACATCGTCGCGCGGCTGTCGGGCGACGAGTTCGCGCTCGCCTTCGCCGGCATGGGCGCCGAGCAGGCCATGGACAAGGCGCACGAGATCCTCGAGCGCATCGCCGCCCTCAAGCCCATGTTCGGCGGGCGCATGATGAGCATCTCGGCGAGCGTGGGCGTGGTGCTCTTCCCCGAGCACGGGAGCGAGCCCGTCGAGCTCCTCGCCAAGGCCGACACCGCCCTCTACGCCGCCAAGGACGCCGGGCGCAACCGCGCCCATCTCTACTCCGAGGCCGACCACGCGCGCGAGCTCATGGACTCGCAGCTCACCTGGAAGGAGCGCGTGCAGCGCGCCCTCGAGGAGGACCTCTTCGAGCTCGTCTACCAGCCCATCGCGCCCGCCGCGGGCGGCCCGCCCTCGCGCTTCGAGGTCCTGGTGCGCATGCGCACGCCCGACGGCAAGCGCTACGGACCCGGGGCCTTCATACCCACCGCCGAGCAGTTCGGGCTCATCCGCCAGGTCGACCGCGTCATCGTCGCCAAGGCGCTCGCGCGCCTGGCCGAGCTGCAGCGCGCGGGCCTCGACGTCGCCTTCTCCATCAACCTGTCGGGGCTGAGCGTGGGCGACGCCGCCATGCTCGACTTCATCCGCAGCGAGATCGCGGCCGCCGGCGTCGACCAGCGGCGCATCGTCTTCGAGATCACCGAGACCGCCGCCTGCGAGAACCTCGCCGCCGCGCTCGACTTCATCCGCGCCGTGCGCCAGCTCGGCTGCCGCGTCTCGCTCGACGACTTCGGCGTCGGCTTCTCCTCCTTCTCCTACCTGCGCAACCTGCGCGTGGACAACATCAAGATCGACGGCAGCTTCATCCGCGAGATCCACCGCTCGCGCGAGGACCAGCTCTTCGTCAAGGCCATCGTGGACGTGGCCGCGGGCATGCAGATCCAGACCACGGCCGAGTACGTCGAGAGCGCCGAGGTGCTCGCCGTGGTGCGCAGCCTCGGGGTCGACTACGTGCAGGGCTACTACGTCGGCAAGCCCAAGCCGAGCCTGCAGGGCCTGCAGCCGCGACCGGCGCCCTGAACGGACGGTCGCCTCGCCCGCCGCCCGGTTCGCGCCTGCGCCGGCTGCCTCAGTCGTAGACCACCCCGCCGCGCAGGACGTGGCCCAGCAGGCCCGTCATCTCGGGGTCGAGCTTCTCGAACTCCAGCACCTCCCATGCGCCCTCGCGCTCGAGCCGCAGGGCGCGCACGCGGCCGTGGCCGGCGAGGCGCTGCTGCAGGGCGAGGAAGGCCTCGGCGTAGGCGCGCTCGCGGAAGCGGCAGCGGAAGCGGTGGGCGACGCGGTGCTCGGCGCGGAACTGCGCGATGGCCGCCTGCAGGCCCTCGATGAAGGCGGCGCCGAGCGCGCGCTCGAGCGCGGGGTCGGCCTCCATGCCCTCCTCGTCGAGAAAGAGCACCAGGCGCAGGATGCGGTTGGTGAAGTACTCCGGCGGGAGCTGGCGCAACGCCGCCACCGAGACCCGCACGTCGGCGACGGCCGAGGAGGCCGTCACGTACTTGGCGCGCCGCCACGGCGGGGCCAGCGCCTTGAGCACGATGCCCTCGCGGCCCTCGGCGTCGAGACGGCGCAGCAGGGCACGCAGGCGCTCCCAGTCCGCGGCCGTGTAGCGCCCGAGCACCGGCGCCGCGGGCAGGCCCGCTTCCCGGACCAGGCGCGCGCGCCGGTCCGGCGCCTCGAACTCCGCCCGGTCGAGGCGCATGAGGTCGAAGACGAACAGGCGTACGTCCTCGCCGATGAAGGGCGGATGGCCGACGAGATAGGGGTTCTCGGGGCCTGCGACCTCGGCGCACACCACGCGCTCCGGCTCGGCCTCGAGAAAGGCCGTGTCCATGAGGTCCGGCAGGCGGTCGGTGGTGAAGGGGCACAGGAAGCCGCCGCGCGTGAAGGCGAGCGCACGCCCGCCGAGGCGCACGATGCGCACGTTGTAGCCGTCGATCTTCTCCTCGGCCTGGAAGGGGCCGTCGAACTGCTCGGCGAGCCCCGTCTCGAGCCGCAGGATGCGGCCGATGCGCGGATAGCCCCACACGACGCGTCCCTCGACGACCACGGTGCCGCGCGGCACGTGGTGCCAGTCGTCGCGGAAGCGCAGGTAGCGCACGCCGAGGATCTCCTCGCGCCGGGCCTTGCCGGCGGCGAGGGCCTCGTCGACGAGCTCGCGCGGGAGAGCGCCCATGGGGGTTACGGTGGACGGTGAACGGTGGACGGTCAACCCGCGCAGACCCGCCCCGGCGCAGCGGATCGCGGCCGGGCACGTGCCCGGGTCAGCCGCGGACCTTGAGAAGGATGGCGTTGATGCGGTGCTCGCGCAGGCGCGCGCGCACCGCGTCCACCTCGGCGCGGCTGCGGAAGGGGCCGATGCGCACCCGGTGCCAGGTCTCGCCGCCCTGTATGGTCACCTTCTGGATGTCGGCCTCGATGCCGATGAGGGCGAGCCGCGCCTTGAGGCGGTCGGCGTCGGCGTAGCGGCGGAAGGAGCCCGCCTGCAGCATGTAGCGCGTGCCCGGCGTCTCGCCCCCGGGCGGGGCCTTGCCGGCGGGCGGGCGGCGGTCCTCGTCCGGGATGACCACCTCCTGCTCCGGAAGGATGGTGTAGAAGTCGAAGCGCGGCCGCGGCGCCGCGGCCGCGCTTCGACTTCTACAC
>WGBS01000318.1 GCA_015494165.1 Gammaproteobacteria bacterium
CGCCGCGGGCGAGGCGCGCCTCCAGAAAAAGGCCCGAGGCGGCGACCGCGGCGGCCAGCCCCTCGGGCCGGGCGAGGGTGGCGGGCACGGGCAGCCGTACGGCGAGGGCCGCGAGCGGCTCCGCCGCTCCCCGCAGTCCCGGTCCGGAGCCGCGCGAGGCGGCGAGCGCCCGTCCCAACGCCTCGGCCAGCGGCCGCTGGCGGGGCAGGGCCACGCGCCAGGCGGCCGGCACCGTGGCCGCCTCCGGCGCGCCGCCCGCTTCCCGGGCGGGCGGGCGCGCGGGCTCCAGCGTGACCGCCGGGCGCGTGGAGGCCACGCGCAGCGTCAGGCGCGCCCCGGGCGTGAGCGGCGCGTGCGTGCGCACCGGCACCTCGGCGGCGCCGATGCGCAGCCAGGCGCGCGCGGGGCCCTCCACCCGCGCGACCAGCGCCTCGAGCACCTGGCCCACGCGCCAGGCGGCGACGGCACGCGCGGCCGGCGCGGCGCGCGCGACGGCGGTGACGGTCAGGGTCTCACCCGCTGCGAAGGACGGCATCGCGGTCTCCTCAGCAGGTTTTCGGCACGCAAGCTGCATGCCTGAAGGCGATGCCGCAGGGGCCGAACAGCTGGTGGGTGCGCCGCGACGGGCGCGTGCGCGGGCCCTTCGTCACGGGGCTCGTGCGCCGCCACGTGCTCCTCGGCCGCATCCGGCCCGACGACGAGGTCAGCCACGACCGCGAGACCTGGGTGCGGGTGGCCGAGGTGCCGGAGCTCATGCCGGACGAGCTGCGCGATCCGGAGCCCGAGGCGGAGCGCCTGCTGCGCGCCCGCCTGCGCGCCGACGAGCGCAGCGGCCTCGACCGGCGGCGGGACGCCGCCGGCGGCGGGCGCCGCTCCGGTCGCGACCGCCGCACCCCTGAGCCCGAGGCGCTGGCGGCGGCGCGCCGCGAGCGCACGCGCACCCTCGAGGCGCGACGCGCGGCACGGCCGCGCTATCGCGCGCAGGCGGCGCTCACGGCGGTGCTGGTGGCGCTGGTGCTCGCGGGGCTCGCGCGGCTCGCGCCGCGGCCGGCGGCGCCGGCGGCGGACTGTGGCGCGCCGCCGGCGCCCGGCGTGGACTGGACGGGCTGCCTGCTCGAGGGCGTCTCGCTCGCCGGGGCCGAGCTCGCGGGCGCGCGCCTGCGCGAGGCGCGGCTTGCGGGCGCGCGCCTCGGCTCGGCCGACCTGCGCGGCGCCGACCTCGCCTACGCGGACCTCACGGGCGCGGATCTCCGCGGCGCGCGGCTCGCGGGGGCGCGGCTCACCGGCGCGCGCCTGCGCGGCGCCCGCCTCGAGGCCGCGGACCTGCGCGGCGCGCGGCTCGACTACGCCGATCTCGTCGGCGCGGAGCTCGGAGGCGCCGACCTGCGGGACGCCGTGCTCGACGAGGCCCTGTGGACCGACGGCATGCGCTGCCGCCGCGGCTCGCGCGGCGCCTGCGCGCCCGAGCCCTGAGCGGCGCGGCTCAGGCCTCGTCTTCGCCGAAGGACTCGGTGGTGTAGCGCCAGAGGCGGATCGCTGGCGACCAGCCGTCGGGCGGCAGGCCGGCCTTGGCCTTGAGGTGGCGGAGGAACAGGATCGGGTCCGGGAGCTGCTCCCACACGGCCGGCAGGAAGGTGCCGCGCTGCCCGTCGAGCTCGAGGATCACGCCGTCCACGCCGGGACGCAGCATCGCCGCCGCCTCGGCCTCGGACGCCGCCGGCGGCAGCGGCTCGGGCGGTCCGAGCACCGAGATCTCGATCGTGAGGTCCTCGAGCTCCTCCGGCGCGAGCGGCGGGAAGCGCGGGTCGCGGAAGGCCGCGGCGTAGGCGTTCTCGGCCACGTCCACCACCAGCGGGCGGTGCGGCTCGAGGCTGCCGATGCAGCCGCGCAGCCGCCCGCCGCGGTGCAGCGTCACGAAGGCGGCGCCGGGCTCCGCCAGCGGCGGCGGATAGCGGCCCGGTTCGACCGCGAGCGGGCGGCCGTAGGCGAGCCCGTGCTCGATGGAGGCGCGCGCCACCTCGAGCAGGGTGCGCCGCGCCGTGGGGTCGAGGCGCCCCGCGGGCGCCGCCCGCGGCTCAGTGGAAGAGCCAGGCACCATAGCCGACCACCTGGTCGCGCGGGCCCGCGGTGTCGCCGGAGTTGCGCAGGTCCATGGTGTGGGCGTGGAGGCCGTGGCGGCGCGCGGCCCACAGCAGCCCGTTGACCGGGATGCGCCCGCAGGCCTGCTCGTAGCCGATGGCCTCGGGCTGCAGGTTCTCGATCGCTCGCGCCGTCACCGCGTCGATACGGCGTGCGGTGTCGTAGTCGAGGTAGTGGCTGAGGTCGGAGCTCACGACGATGAGCGTCTCGGGCCCGTCCCACAGCCGCTCGATCACCTCGGCCACCTCCTGGGGGGTCGCGTCGCCCACCACCAGGGGCACGAGCAGGAAGTCGCCCAGCACCGCCTGCAGGAAGGGCAGGTGCACCTCGAGGCTGTGTTCCTGCGCGTGCGCGGCATCCAGCACCTGCACCTGCGGCAGCTCGAGGAGCCCGGCGATCGCCTCGCGGTCCACGGGCACGCGGCCGAAGGGCGTCTCGAACCAGGCGGCTCCGGGCGCGGCGATGCCGCGGAAGGGCACGCGGTGCGAGGGCCCGAGCAGCACCACGCGGCGGATGCGCCCGCGCGCCGGCGCGAGCGCCGCGTAGGCCGTGGCGGCGACCGGGCCGGAGTAGATATAGCCCGCGTGCGGGGCGATCACCGCCTTGGGCACGGGCGTGCCCTCGGGCAGGCGCGCGGCCGCCTCCGCCAGATAGGCCTCGACCATCGCGCGCAGCTCCTCGGGGTCGGCCGGATAGAACAGTCCCGCCACCGCGGGCGGCCGGATCTCGGACGTGACGTGGGCCATGGCCGCTGCTCCGCTCCAGGCTCCTGCTGCCGCCTCAGATGGCGGCGCCGCACGGCCCTTTCAAGGCACGGTGCTCGAGCTTGAGAACCGCCGGCGACGCCCGCACATAGGGGCGAGAGGCAGCGGCGCCGAGGAGGCGAAAGGGCATTATGAGCGAGGCCGCAGAGAAGGCCGGGACCACCGCGCCGGAGCGTTTCGATCCGCGCTACACCGTCCCCACCAAGTACTGGCACCGCCTCGAGGACGGGCGCGTCCAGTGCGACCTGTGCCCGCGCTTCTGCAAGCTGCGCGAGGGGCAGCGGGGTCTGTGCTTCGTGCGCGCCAACCAGGGCGGGCAGGTGGTCCTCACCACCTACGGGCGCTCGAGCGGCTACTGCGTGGATCCCATCGAGAAGAAGCCGCTCAACCATTTCCTGCCGGGCACCCCGGTGCTGTCCTTCGGCACCGCCGGCTGCAACCTCGCCTGCAAGTTCTGCCAGAACTGGGATATCTCCAAGTCGCGCGAGACCGACACGCTGGCCGACGAGGCCCCGCCGGAGAAGATCGCGCGCGTGGCGAAGGCGCTCGGCTGCCGCAGCGTCGCCTACACGTACAACGATCCCGTCATCTTCCTGGAGTACGCGGTGGACACGGCCAAGGCCTGCCGCGAGCTCGGCATCCGCTCCGTGGCGGTGACCGCCGGCTACATCACCGAGGAGCCGCGCAAGGAGTTCTTCTCCTGGATGGACGCGGCCAACGTGGACCTCAAGGCCTTTACCGAGGACTTCTACTGGAAGGTGACCGGCGGGCACCTGCAGCCGGTGCTCGACACCCTCAAGTACATCCGCCACGAGACGGACGTGTGGCTGGAGATCACGACCCTGCTCATCCCGGGCCTCAACGACTCCGACGAGGAGCTGCACGCCATGGCCGAGTGGGTGGTGAAGGAGCTCGGGCCCGACGTGCCCTGGCACTTCACCGCCTTCCATCCGGACTGGAAGATGCGCGACCGCCCGCCGACCCCGCCCGAGACCCTGACGCGCGCGCGGCGCATCGCCATGCAGCACGGCGTCCGTTACGCCTACACGGGCAACGTCCACGACGAGGAGGGGCAGAGCACCTACTGCCACCAGTGCGGCAAGCGCCTCATCGGCCGCGACTGGTACGTGATCACCGAGTGGGCGCTGACCGCCGACGGGCGCTGCCCGCAGTGCGGCACGCCGTGCGCCGGCGTCTTCGAGGAGCGGCCCGGCACCTGGGGCGCGCGGCGCCTGCCGGTGCGCCTCGCCGACTTCGCCTGAGCGCCGTCGCTCAGCCGCGCTCGGGCACCAGCACCAGCCCGGCGAGCGGCGGCAGGGTCAGGCGCAGCGACCAGGGGCGCCCCATCCACGGCACGGCCTCGGCCTCCACGGCGCCGCCGTTGCCCACGTTGCTGCCGCCGTACCACTCGGAGTCGGAGTTGAGCCGCTCGCGCCAGCGCCCGCCGCAGGGCACGCCCAGGCGGTAGCCCTCGCGCACCACCGGCGTGAAGTTCAGCACCACGACGGCGAGGCGCTCGCCCGCGCGCCGCACGTAGGAGATCACGGACTGGGCGGCGTCGTGGCAGTCGATCCACTCGAAGCCCTCCTGCTCGAAGTCGTGGCGGTGGAGGGCGGGGAGCTCGCGGTAGAGGCGGTTGAGATCCGCTACCAGCCGCTCGACGCCGGCGTGCGGCGCGTACCGGCGCAGCTCCCACTCGAGCTCGCCGTCGTGGTTCCACTCCGAGCGCTGCGCGAACTCGTTGCCCATGAAGAGCAGCTTCTTGCCCGGGTAGGTCCACATGTAGGTGTAGAGCAGGCGCAGGTTGGCGAAGCGCTGCCAGTCGTCGCCCGGCATCTTGTGCAGCATGGAGGCCTTGCCGTGGACGACCTCGTCGTGCGAGAAGGGCAGCACGAAGTTCTCGGCGAAGGCGTACATGATGCCGAAGGTGAGGCGGTCGTGGTGGTAGTGGCGGAAGATGGGGTCGTGGCGCATGTACTCGAGCGTGTCGTGCATCCACCCCATGTTCCACTTCATGGAGAAGCCGAGCCCGCCGACCCAGGTCGGCCGCGTGACCTGCGGCCAGGCGGTGGACTCCTCCGCCACCGTGACGGTGCCCGGCTGCTCGCCGTGCGTGACGGTGTTGAGCTCGCGCAGGAAGTCGATGGCCTCCAGATTCTCGCGCCCGCCGTAGATGTTGGGTAGCCACTCGCCGGGACCGCGCGAGTAGTCGAGGTAGAGCATGGAGGCGACGGCGTCCACGCGCAGGCCGTCGACGTGGAACTCCTCCAGCCAGTGCAGGGCGCTCGAGATCAGGAAGCTGCGCACCTCGTTGCGGCCGTAGTTGAAGATGAGCGTGCCCCAGTCGCGGTGCTCGCCGCGCCGCGGGTCCTCGTGCTCGTAGAGGGCGGTGCCGTCGAAGCGCGCCAGCGCGTGCTCGTCGCGCGGGAAGTGGCCCGGGACCCAGTCGAGCAGCACGCCGATGCCGTTGCGGTGGCAGTGGTCGACGAACCAGCGGAAGCCGTCGGGATCGCCGAAGCGCGCGGTGGGGGCAAAGAAGCCCGTGGTCTGGTAGCCCCAGGAGGCGTCCAGCGGGTGCTCGGTGACGGGGAGCAGCTCGATGTGGGTGTAGCCGAGGGCGCGCACGTGCTCGACGAGCTGCTCGGCGAGAATGCGGTAGTCGAGGAAGCCGCCGTCCGGGGCGCGCCGCCATGAGCCGAGGTGGACCTCGTAGACCGACATGGGCTCGTGCTGCCAGTCCCAGGCGGCACGGCGCTCCATCCACTCCGCGTCGCCCCAGCGGTGCGCGCTGCGCGTGCACACCACCGCCGCGTTCGCCGGGCGCAGCTCGAAGCGCCGGCCGTAGGGGTCGGTCTTGAGCAGCACGGCGCCCGTCGCGCGGTTGCGGATCTCGAACTTGTAGAGCGCGCCCTCGGGCAGCTCCGGCAGGAAAAGCTCCCAAACGCCGGTGCCGCCGCGCACGCGCATCGGATGGCGGCGGCCGTCCCAGCCGTTGAAGTCGCCCACCACGCTCACGCGCTCGGCGTTCGGGGCCCACACGCCGAAGAGCACGCCCTCGATGCCGTCGACGGTGCGGCGGTTGGCGCCGAGGAAGCGCCAGGCGTGGCGGTGGCGGCCCTCGGCGTGCAGGTGCAGGTCGAAGTCCGGGATCAGGGGCGGGAAGCAGTAGGGGTCCCAGGCCTCGTGCTCGCCGGTGCCGTCGCGCCAGCGCAGGCGGTAGCGCTCGGGCACGGCGGCCGGCGCGCCGCGCCACTCGAACAGCTCGCTCCCGGCCACACGCTCCATGGCCAGCGCGCCGCCGTCCGCGCCCATCACCCAGGCGGCCGCGGCGCCGGGCAGGAAGGCGCGCACGACCTTGCGGCCGTCCTCGAGGTGGGCGCCGAGGACGGCGAAGGGGTCGTGGTGGCGCGCCTCGCTCAGGCGGCGGATGTCGTCCGCGAGCGGGCCGCGCGGCTCGGGCGAAGGCGCGGACAAGCTGGTCTTCCCTACCGTTGCATGACGGGCGCGGGCGGAGCGGCGGCGCGGCGTCGCGCGGGCACGACGCGCGCGTTGCGGCGGCGATGGTAACATAGGCGCGCAGCCGCGACCGCGGCGCGCGGGGCCGGCCCTCAGCGGGTGGCCAGCCGCAACCGGGACCGCCAGCCACGAGGAGCAGGCCGAGCGATGGCTGCCTACCAGGACGACCCGCGCTTCGTCAGCCGGCTGACGCGCGAGACGCTCGCGCTCATCCTCGCCGGCGGGCGCGGCTCGCGCCTCAAGCACCTGACCATGTGGCGCGCCAAGCCGGCGGTGCCCTTCGGGGGCAAGTTCCGCATCATCGACTTTCCGCTCTCGAACTGCGTCAACTCCGGCATCCGCCGCATCGGCGTCCTCACCCAGTACAAGGCGCACTCGCTCATCGTCCACATCCAGCGCGGATGGAGCTTCCTGCGTGGCGAGTTCGGCGAGTTCGTCGAGATCCTGCCGGCACAGCAGCGCATCGAGACCTCGTGGTACGCGGGCACCGCCGACGCCGTCTACCAGAACCTCGACATCATCCGCGGCCACAACCCAAGCTACGTGCTCATCCTCGCCGGCGACCACATCTACAAGATGGACTACGGCGCGATGATCGCGCACCACGTCGAGCGCGAGGCCGACCTCACGGTGGGCTGCATCGAGGTCCCGCTCGAGAAGGCGCGCGCCTTCGGCGTCATGTCGGTGGACGACGAGGGCCGCATCGTGCGCTTCACCGAGAAGCCCGACCGTCCCGAGCCCATCCCGGGCAAGCCCGGCATGGCGCTCGCCTCCATGGGCATCTACGTCTTCAACACGCCCTTCCTGTTCGAGCAGCTCATCAAGGACGCCGACATGCCGGGCTCCACCCACGACTTCGGGCGCGACATCATCCCCTCGGTGATCGAGCGCTACCGCGTCGTGGCCTATCCCTTCCGTGACGTGCAGAAGGGGGCGCAGGCCTACTGGCGCGACGTCGGCACCGTGGACGCCTTCTGGCAGGCCAATCTCGAGCTGATCGGCGTCACTCCCGAGCTCAACCTCTACGACCAGGAGTGGCCCATCTGGACCTACCAGGAGCAGCTCCCGCCCGCGAAGTTCGTGTTCGACGACCCGGAGCGGCGCGGCCTCGCCGTGGACTCCATGGTCTCGGGCGGCTGCGTGATCTCGGGCGCCACCGTGCGCCATTCGCTGCTCTTCTCCAACGTGCGCGTGCATTCCTACGCCGAGGTGGTGGACGCGGTGGTGCTGCCCAACGTGGACATCGGCCGCCACGCGCGCATCCGTCGCGCGGTCATCGACAAGGGCTGCCGCATCCCGCCCGGCACCGTGATCGGCGAGGATCCGGACGAGGACGCGCGCCGCTTCCACGTCACCGAGGGCGGCGTGGTGCTCGTGACGCCCGACATGCTCGGCCAGCGCCTGCACTATGCCCGCTGAGCGCCCGCTGCGGGTGGTGCTGTGCTGGCACATGCACCAGCCCGAGTACCGCGACCTCGCCACGGGCGAGTACCAGCTGCCGTGGACCTACCTCCACGCCGTCAAGGACTACGTGGACATGGCCGCGCACCTCGAGGCCGAGCCGCGGGCGCGGGCGGTGGTCAACTTCGCGCCGGTGCTGCTGGGGCAGCTCGCCGACTACGCCGAGCAGGTGCGCGGCTTCCTGCGCGGCGAGCGCCCGCTGCGCGATCCGCTGCTCGCCGCGCTCGCGCGCGCGGCGCTGCCCACGGCCATCGCGCCGCGCGCGGGCCTCGTGCGCGCCTGCCTGCGCGCCAACGAGGAGCGGCTGATCCGCCGCTTCCCGCCCTACCGGCGCCTGGCGGAGATGGGCCGCTGGCTGCTCGCCCATCCCGACGCGCTGGCCTACGTGGACGACCAGTACCTCGCCGACCTGCTGGTCTGGTACCACCTCGCGTGGCTCGGCGAGACGGTGCGGCGCACGGACGCGCGCGCGCAGCGCCTGATGGAGAAGGAGGCGAGCTACTCGCTGCACGACCGCCGCGAGCTCCTCGCGCTCATCGGCGAGCTCCTCGCCGGCGTGGTGCCACGCTACCGCGCGCTCGCCGAGCGCGGCCAGGTGGAGCTCGCCATGAGCCCCCATGCCCACCCGATCCTGCCGCTCCTGCTCGACCTCGCCAGCGCGCGCGAGGCGATGCCGGAGGCGCCGCTGCCGCGCGCCGAGCGCTATCCCGGCGGGCTCGAGCGCGCGCGCTGGCATCTCGAGACCGGGCGCGCCGTGTTCGAGAAGGCCTTCGGGCGCGCGCCCGCCGGCTGCTGGCCCTCGGAAGGGGCGATCAGCGACGAGACCCTGCGCCTGCTCGAGGCGCACGGCTTCCGCTGGGCGGCCTCGGGGCAGAACGTGCTGCGCAACAGCCTCGCGCGCGCGGGCCTGGAGCCCTCGGCGCGCAACCTCTACCGCCCCTGGCGCCTGCGCGACGGCAGCCTCGCCTGCTTCTTCCGCGACGACGGGCTCTCGGACCTCATCGGCTTCACCTACTCGGGCTGGCACGCGGACGACGCCGTCGCCGACCTCCTCGGCCACCTCGCGCGCATCGCCGCGGAGTGTCCGGGCGGCATCGTGCCCATCATCCTCGACGGCGAGAACGCCTGGGAGCACTACCCCGAGAACGGCTACTGGTTCCTGCGGGCCCTCTACCGCGGGCTCGCCGAGCATCCTGCGCTCGAGCCCGTCACCTTCGCCGACTGCCTGGGCCCCGACGACGCGCCCGAGCCGCTCGAGGGCGTGGTGGCGGGAAGCTGGGTCTACGGCACGCTCTCGACCTGGATCGGCGATCCCGACAAGAACCGCGGCTGGGAGCTGCTGATCGACGCCAAGCGCGCCTGGGACGCGCACGCCGCGCGCGTCACGGACCCGGCGCGGCGCGCGCGCCTCGAGGAGCAGCTCGGCGCCTGCGAGGGCTCGGACTGGTTCTGGTGGTTCGGCGACTACAACCCCGCCGAGACGGTGAGCGACTTCGAGCGCCTGTTCCGCATGCACCTGGCGAACCTCTACCAGATGCTGGGCCTGGAGCCGCCCGAGGAGCTCGGGCGCGCCTTCACCCACGGCCGCGGCCGGCCGCAGCTCGGCGGGGTCATGCGCCGCGCCGGCGAGACCGCCTCCGGCTGAGGTGAAAGGGCGGCGCCCGCAAGCCTTGCCCGCGCTCGCGCATCGCCGGGCGGGCGTGCTGCTGCACGCGACCTCCCTGCCCGGCCCGGGCCCGCAGGGGCGCATCGGCGCCGCCGCGCACCACTTCCTGGACTGGCTCGCGGCGGGCGGCTTCACGGTGTGGCAGCTCCTGCCGCTCGGTCCGGTGCACGGCGACGGCTCGCCCTACCAAGCGCTGTCCTCGCACGCGGGCGAGCCGGCGCTGGTGAGCGCCGCGGTGGCGGCGGAGGAGGGGCTCGGCCCGCCGGCCGACGACGCCGTCACGGTCGACGGCGAGTGGGCGGAGGAGGCGCTCGCGCGCTTCGAGGCCGAGGCGCCCGAGACCCTGCGCGCCGCGCGCGCTGCCTTCGAGCGCGCCGCGCGCGGCTGGCTCGAGGACTGGGCGCTGTTCGCGGCCCTGCGCGAGGCCCACGGCGGGGCGCCGTGGTGGGAGTGGCCGGCGCCGCTGCGCGACCGCGAGCCCCGGGCCCTGCGCGCGGCGCGGCGCGCGCACGCCCGCGCCCTGGCGCGCCACCGCCACGTGCAGTTCGTCTTCGAGCGCCAGTGGCAGGCCCTGCGCGCGGCGGCGAGGGCGCGCGGCATCCTGCTCTTCGGCGACCTGCCGCTCTTCGTCGCCCTCGACAGCGCCGACGTGTGGGCGCACCGCGCGCTCTTCGCCCTCGACGCCGAGGGGCGGCCGACGCGGGTCGCGGGCGTGCCGCCGGACTACTTCTCGGAGACCGGACAGCTCTGGGGCAACCCGCTCTACGAATGGGAGGCGCACGAGCGCGAGCGCTTCCGCTGGTGGGTGGAGCGCCTGCGCACCCAGCTCGCGCGCTTCGACCTCGTGCGCATCGACCACTTCCGTGGCCTCGAGGCCTGCTGGGAGATCCCGGCCGGGGCGCGCACCGCCATGGAGGGCCGCTGGGTGCCGGCGCCGGGCGCGCGCCTGCTCGAGCGCCTGCGCCGCGCCTTCGGGGGGCTGCCGCTGGTGGCCGAGGACCTCGGCGTCATCACGCCCGAGGTCGAGGCCCTGCGCGAGCGCTTCGGCCTGCCCGGCATGCGCGTGCTGCAGTTCGCCTTCGGGGGCGATGCGGCCAACCCGCACCTGCCGCACAACCACGTCCCGCACGCCGTCGTCTACACCGGCACGCACGACAACGACACCACGGTGGGCTGGCATGCGACGCTCGATGCGGGCGCACGCGCCCACCTCGAGGCCTACCTGGGCGGCGCGGCCGGCGAGATGCCGTGGCCGCTGGTGCGCATGGCGCTGGCCTCGGTGGCGCGGCTCGCGGTGATCCCCATGCAGGACGCGCTCGGCCTCGGCAGCGAGGCGCGCATGAACCGCCCCGGGCGCACGGAAGGCAACTGGCGCTGGCGCTTCCAGTGGGAGCAGGTGCCGCCCGACCTCGCTGCGCGCCTGCGCGGCCTGCTCGGCCTCTACGGGCGCCTCGCCTGAGCGGCGCTCACTCCTCCACCCACACCATGCGCCCCACCTCGAAGGGGTGGCACAGCAGCGGGTGGTAGGGGTACATGCGCACGCGGTAGTGGACCAGGCCCGGGAGCTGCGGCTGCAGGTCCGCGGCGAAGGCGACCTCGTCCTCGCCGTGGGCCCCCGCGGGGGAGAGCAGGTGGCGCTCGCGCACCTTGAGCTCGCCCGTGTCCGGGTCCTCGCGCCCCACCAGGCACTCGACGCGCACGTCCTCGGGCCCGAGCCCGTCGAGCCGGGCGGCCACGCGCAGCGGCAGGCTCTGGCCTGCGGCGATCTGCGCCGGCGGCGTCTCCAGCAGGCGCAGGCGCACGCGCGGCCACACGCGCGCCACGCGGCGCTTCCAGGCGGCGAGCTGGCGCGCCGGGCGGCCCTCGTCGGCGGCGAGCAGCCGCCCCTGGCGCGCGGCGGGGCCGTAGTAGTCGCGCACGTAGTCCATGACCATGCGCTGGGCGTTGAAGCGCGGCAGGATGGTCTTCATCGAGCGTTTGGAAAGCTGCACCCAGCCCGTGGGATAGCCGTGGCTGTTGCGCTCGAAGTAGAGCGGGATCACGCGGTGCTCGAGGATGTCGAGCAGCTCGCGCCCTTCCTCCTGGTTGCGGAAGGCGGCGTCGAACTCGGGCCCGTGGGGCGTGATGGCCCAGCCGTTGTCGCCGGTGTAGCCCTCGCCCCACCAGCCGTCGAGCACGCTGAGGTTGACGACGCCGTTGAGGCCCGCCTTCTGGCCCGAGGTGCCGGAGGCCTCGAGCGGGAACTCCGGCGTGTTGAGCCACACGTCCACGCCCGTGACCAGCTTGCGCGCCAGCGCGAGGTCGTAACCCTCCAGCAGCACGATGCGCCCCTCGAACTCGGGCCGGCGCGAGAAGTCGTGGATCACCTGGATGAGGTGCTGGCCCGGCAGGTCGTTGGGGTGGGCCTTGCCGGCGTAGATCACCAGCACCGGGCGCTCGGGGTCGTTGAGCAGGCGCGCGAGGCGCTCGGGATCGCTGAAGAGCAGCGTCGCGCGCTTGTAGGTGGCGAAGCGGCGCGCGAAGCCGATGGTCAGGATGTCCATGTGGCTGCCGCTCAGCAGGCGCGTCAGGCGCTCGATCTGCGTCGGGCTGAGGCCGTTGCGGCGGTACTGGCGCACGGCGCGCCGGCGCACCTCCTCGAGCAGCTCGGCCTTGAGCGACTGGCGCAGGCTCCAGAAGGTGTGGTCCGGGATCTCGTCCACGCGCTCCCAGAAGCGCTCGTTGAGCAGCTCGTTGCGCCACTCGCTGCCGAGGCGCATGTCGAGCAGCCCCGCCCACTCGCGCGCGAGGAAGGTGGGCACGTGCACGCCGTTGGTGACGTGGCCGATGGGGTTCTCCTCCGGCGGCACCTCGGGCCAGACGTAGGCCTCCATGCGCGAGGCGACGCCGCCGTGGATGCGGCTCACGCCGTTGTGGAAGCGCGAGCCGCGCAGGGCGAGCGCCGTCATGTTGAAGCCGCCCTGGTTGGCGGGGCTCGAGCCGAGCTCGAGGAGGGTCTCCATGTCGATGCCGAGGTCCTCGGCGAAGCCGGCGAAGTACTCGTGCATGAGCGCGTGATCGAAGATGTCGTGGCCCGCGGGCACCGGGGTGTGGGTGGTGAAGACCGTGGCGGCGGCGGTGCGCTCCAGGGCGGAGTCGAAGTCGAGGCCGTCGGCGACCAGCTCGCGGCAGCGCTCGAGCACCTGGAAGGCCGCGTGGCCCTCGTTCACGTGCCACACGGTCGGTGCCAGCCCCAGCGCGCGCAGCGCCCGCACGCCGCCGATGCCGAGCACGATCTCCTGCTGGATGCGCGTGTGGGTGTCGCCGCCGTAGAGCTGGTAGGTGATGGCGCGGTCCTGCTCGCTGTTCTCGGGCAGGTCGGTGTCGAGCAGGTAGAGATCGGTGTGGCCGGCCTTGGCGTGCCAGATGCGCACGGCCACCTCGCGCCCCGGCAGGTCCACGCGCACGTGCAGCTCGCGCCCGTCGGGCCCGCGGGCGGGCTCGATGGGGAGCTGGTCGAAGTCCGTGGGCGTGTAGTGGGCGATCTGGTTGCCGTGGCCGTCGATCGTCTGGGTGAAGTAGCCCTGGCGGTAGAGCAGCCCGACGGCGACGAAGGGCAGGCCGAGATCGCTCGCCGCCTTGCAGTGGTCGCCGGCGAGGATCCCGAGGCCGCCGGAGTAGATGGGCAGGCTCTCGTGCAGCCCGAACTCGGCGCAGAAATAGGCCACCAGGTCGCGCTCGGGGTCGAGGTGCTCGCTGACCTCGGGCGAGGCGTGCTCGTCGCGGTAGGCGTCGTAGGCCGAGAGGACGCGGCTGTACTCCTCGAGGAAGAGGCGGTCGGCCGCGGCCTCGTCGAGGCGCTGCTGGGCGACGCGCCGCAGGAAGAGCTTGGGGTTGTGGCCGCAGGCGTGCCACAGCTTGCGGTCGAGGCGGAAGAAGAGGCCGCGCACCGACCGGTCCCAGGAGTAGAACAGGTCGTTGGCGAGCTCCTCCAGGCGCGCCAGGCGCTCCGGGATGCGTGGCCGGATCTCGAGGCTGAAGCGCTTGCCGCTCATCTGTCCCCCTACGGCCCGCGGGGCGGGCCCTCGATGCCTTCTGCCGGATGCCGTGCGTGCTCAGGCGCACGCGCCGCGCCGCGGGCGCGCGCGTGGCCGCTGCGGGATCGGTCCGGATGGTGCCGGGAGCGAGACTCGAACTCGCACGGTGTCGCCACCAGCGGATTTTGAGTCCGCCGCGTCTACCGGTTCCGCCATCCCGGCGAGCGAGGGTGACTGCGTCGGCTCCCCTCCCCGCAGCGTAGTATAGTGCCTGCCCCCGGCCGCCGCGCGGGCTTGCCGCGCCGGCCGCCACCGGCCACACTTCGCCGCCCCGTGCGCCTCGAGGACTTCGACTACGAGCTGCCGCCCGAGCTCGTCGCCCAGCGGCCGCTGCCCGAGCGCAGCGCCAGCCGCCTGCTGGTGCTGGACGAGGGCGGCGGGCTCTCCGACCGCCGCTTCCGGGAGCTGCCGCGGCTGCTGGCGCCCGGGGACCTGCTGGTGTTCAACGACACGCGCGTGATGCCGGCGCGCCTCCTCGGCCGCAAGGAGACGGGCGGGGCGGTGGAGGTGCTGGTCGAGCGCCTCACGGGCCCGGAGCGCGCGCTCGCCCACGTGCGCGCGAGCAAGACCCCCCGCCCGGGCACGCGCCTGCGGCTCGGCGGCGGCGCCGTGTGCCGGGTGGCGGGGCGCGAGGCGGACCTCTTCGCGCTGGAGCTCGAGTCGGGGGCGCCCGACTTCGCCACCCTG
The DNA here is from genome assembly GCA_015494165.1 of Gammaproteobacteria bacterium. Lineage (GTDB taxonomy): Bacteria > Pseudomonadota > Gammaproteobacteria > S144-34 > S144-34 > S144-34. Next base: position 14,310 of record WGBS01000318.1, read on the forward strand.
CTCGAGCGCCACGGGCAGGTGCCGCTGCCGCCCTACATCCGGCGCGCGCCCGGCCCCGAGGACCGCGCGCGCTACCAGACGGTCTACGCGCGGGTGCCGGGCGCGGTGGCGGCACCGACGGCGGGGCTGCACTTCGACGAGCAGGTGCTCGCGGCGCTGGAGGCGCGCGGCATCGAGCGGGCCACGCTCACGCTCCACGTCGGCGCCGGCACCTTCCAGCCCGTGCGCGGCGCGGACATCGACTCGCACCGCATGCACGCCGAGCGCCTCGAGGTGCCGGAGGCGGTATGCGAGGCGGTGGCGCGCGCGCGGGCGCGCGGCGGCCGCGTGGTGGCGGTCGGCACCACGGTGGTGCGGGCGCTGGAGTCGGCTGCGGGCGAGCACGGCGTGCTGCGTCCGCTCCGCGGCGAGACGCGGCTCTTCATCCGCCCGGGCCACCGCTTCCGCGCGGTGGATGCCCTTGTCACCAACTTCCACCTGCCGCGCTCGACGCTCCTCATGCTGGTGTGCGCCTTCGGCGGCCACGCGCGCGTCATGGCCGCCTACCGCCACGCCGTGGCGCGGCGCTACCGCTTCTACAGCTACGGCGACGCCATGCTGCTGCTGCGGCCGCGCGCGGAGCGATCGCGATGAGCGGGCCTGACATGCGTTTCGAGCTCGAGGCGAGCGACGGGGCCGCGCGCGCGGGGCGGCTGCGCTTCGCGCGCGGCGAGGTGCGCACGCCGGCCTTCATGCCGGTGGGCACCGCCGGCACCGTCAAGGCGATGACCCCGGAGGAGCTCCGCGCGCTGGGCGCGGAGATGATCCTCGGCAACGCCTTCCACCTCATGCTGCGCCCGGGTCTGGAGGTGATCGAGGCGCACGGGGGACTGCACGCCTTCATGCACTGGGACGGGCCCATCCTGACCGACTCGGGCGGCTTCCAGGTCTGGAGCCTCGCTTCCCTGCGGCGCGTGAGCGAGCGTGGCGTCGAGTTCCGCTCGCCGGTGGACGGTTCTCCGGTCTTCCTCGACCCCGAGCGCTCGGTCGCGGTGCAACACGCCCTCGGCGCGGACGTGGTCATGGTGCTGGACGAGTGCACCCCCTATCCGGCGACGCCCGAGGAGGCGCGCGTCTCCATGGAGCTCTCGCTGCGCTGGGCGCGGCGCTCGCGCGCCGCCCACGGCGAGGGCCCCGGGGCGCTGTTCGGCATCGTCCAGGGCGGCATGTATCCGGAGCTGCGGCGCGCGAGCCTCGAGGGGCTGCTCGAGATCGGCTTCGACGGCTACGCGATCGGCGGGCTCTCGGTGGGCGAGAGCGAGGCCGAGCGCCTGCGCGTGCTCGACGCCCTCGAGCCGCACCTGCCGCGCGCGCGGCCGCGCTACCTGATGGGCGTGGGCCGGCCCGAGGATCTGGTCGAGGCGGTGCGCCGCGGCGTGGACCTGTTCGACTGCGTGCTGCCGACGCGAAACGCGCGCAACGGCGACCTCTTCACGAGCGAGGGCGTGCTGCGCCTGCGCAACGCCCGCCACCGCCTCGACACGCGCCCGCCCGATCCCGCCTGCGACTGCTACACCTGCCGCCACTACACGCGCGCCTACCTGCGCCATCTGCGCCAGGCGGGCGAGATCCTCGGGGCGCGGCTCGCGACCTGGCACAACCTGCACTACTACCAGCGCCTCATGCGCGAGATGCGCGCGGCGATCCTCGCCGGGCGCTTCGAGGAATGGCGCGCGGAGTTCTACGCGCGCCGCGGCGCGGCACCGCCGCAGTAGGGCGCCTGCGGGCCGTGTGGCATAATGGCCGCCGCCCCGCGCCGGGGCTCCAGCCAGCGATGGGAGGACGAGGGACGCCATGAGCTTTTTCATCTCCGACGCCTGGGCGCAGCCGGCCGGGGCGCCCGCCCAGCCCGACCC
>WGBS01000319.1 GCA_015494165.1 Gammaproteobacteria bacterium
CGACCAGCACCGTGCGCGCCCGCCCCGTGGGCGTGGGCGCGCCCGAGGGGCCCATGAGCACTATCTCTTCCCCGGGAAGCAGGCGCGCGGCGAGCCGCGAGGGACCGCCGAAGCGGAAGACGAAGAGCCGCACCGCTTCGTCCTCGACGCCCGCCCCGCTCACCGTCTGCAGCGGGATGGCGAGCCGCGTGCCCTCCGCCACGGGCGCCGCGGACTCGAAGGTCTGAAGGCGGAAGAACTGGCCCGCGGCGAAGTTGCGTGCCGCCATGGGGGCGCGCACGTGCAGCTCGCTGACGGCACCCAGGTCCTCGGCGCGCTCGACGCGCGCCGTGAGCAGGCGCGCCATGCGCGCGCGGAAGCGCGCGAGCGCCGCCTCGTCCGCCGGGCGCGCCGGCAGCCGCGCCATCGCCTCCATCACGTGCGGCCAGGTGCGCGCGGCCGAGGCGATGGCCTTGACGACGCTGCCGTGGAAGACCGGGTGGGTGTCGCCGACGAAGCTCACCAGGCGGCCGTCGCGCTCGTAGGAGGTGAAGGGGCCAAAGACGGGCTCCTTGCAGTGGGCGGCGACCGCCACCGGCTGCAGGCCGTCCGGCTGCAGCACGTGGGGCCGGAAGTGGTCCTCGTCGAGGGCGAAGGTGCCCGGGTGCTCGCGCTCGTAGAGCGTGTTGGGCAGGGCGCCCGCGGCGACGAAGACCGAGCGCGCGGGCAGGCGCACCTCCTCGCGCGTGTCGAGCCAGCGGCCCGCCTCTTTGCGGCGCCGGCGGAAGACGACGCGCTCGACGTGCCCCCAGCGGTCCAGCTCCAGGCGCAGGGGATCGAGGCCCTCGCGGTAGTAGATCCCCTCCTCCATGGCCTTGACGATCTCCTCGTGGTTGCGGATGTAGGCCGGCGACTCGTTGAGGCCGCGGCGGTAGCAGATCGTCACCCCGCCCCAGCGGCGCAGCAGGGGCACGAAGTCCGGCGCCTCGCCCGCGGCCGCCGCGCGCGCGCGCTCGGCCCGCACCTGCGCGGCGTGCTCGAGGAGCTCGTCGAGAATGGCGCGGTCCTCCTCCTCGAGGCGCGCGCGCACCTCGGCCTCGCCGTAGGCTTCCACCAGGCGCTCGTAGCGGGCGGCGATCTTCTCCACCTGCCGGATGTAATAGGCCTGCACCTCGGTGGCGGTGTCGACCGCCGTGAGGCCCCCGCCGATCACGACCGCCGGCATGCGCACCTGCAGATTGGCGAGGCTGTCCTCCTTGGCCGCGCCCGTGAGCTGCAGGGCCATGAGGAAGTCGCTCGCCTGGCGCATGCCGCGCGCGAGGCTGTTGCCGATGCTGAGCACACGCGGCAGCCCCGTGCCGCAGGCGTTCACCACGTGGTCGAAGCCGAGCTCCCAGGCGTCCTCCACCGTCAGCGTGCCGCCGAAGCGCACGCCGCCGAAGACCTGGAAGGTGGGCCGGCGCGCGAGGGTCAGATAGACGAGCTTGAGCAGGTTCTTGTCCCAGCGCACCGTGATGCCGTACTCGGCGACGCCGCCGAAGCCGTAGAGCACGCGGCGGTCCAGCGGCTCGAGCAGCTCCTGCCAGTCGCGCACCGGCCCCCGCACCCACGCCTCCGGCAGGGGCTCGATCTTGAGGCCGTCGACGCCCACCACCGCGCAGCCCTCCATGGTGAGGTGGTGGGCCATGGTGAAGCCCGCGGGGCCCATGCCCGCGACCAGCACGCGGCGGCCGTTCCAGGGCTTCATCACATGCTGGGCGCGCCGCAGCGGGTTCCAGCGCGCGAGCAGGTCGTAGATCTCCACGCCCCACGGCAGGGCGAGCACGTCGACCAGCACGCGCGTCTCGATCTGCGGGATGTCCACCGGCTCCTGCTTCTGGTAGATGCAGGCCTTCATGCAGTCGTTGCAGATGCGATGGCCGGTGGCGGGCAGCATGGGGTTGTCGGCCATGGCCATGGCGAGCGCGGCGATGGTGCGCCCCTCCCGCTTGAGCCAGTGCATCTCGGAGATGCGCTCCTCGAGCGGGCAGCCGGTGAGGACCACCCCGAGGGGGTTGACCTTGAAGCCGCGCGCGGGATCGTCCTTGCGCTCCGGGAAGCCGCGCGAGCAGAAGTCGCCCTCGTGCGTGTGGCAGTAGACGCAGTAGTGGACCTGGTCCTGCACCTCGCGCGCGCTCATGCGCGGGTCCGTGAGCGCGAAGCCGTCTCGGCGCCTGAGGTGCGTGGCCTCGCCGATGCAGCGCCGCCCGGCCGCGTCCTCGCGGCACTCCACCGGCACGAGGCGCGCGTGGTCGATGCGGGCCGGCAGGCGGAAGCTCACCCACCCGCGCACCGCGCGCCGCCCCTCCGGGTCGTGCAGGGCCAGCGCGCACCACTCGACGAGGCGCTCGATCAGCGCGGCGTTGGCGCCCTCGTTCTCGAGCAGCGCGAGCCCGAACCGGGCCACGGCCAGCTCGCCGCCTCGCGCGCCGCGACGCTGGCCGAGAACGCGGTGGCGCGCTTCAAGGAGCAGTACGTGCTGCGG
>WGBS01000320.1 GCA_015494165.1 Gammaproteobacteria bacterium
GAGCCGGCTTGCAGGAGACAGTTTGCGGGAGACGAGGGGTGGAGCGCCCTTCGGGCGCGGCCCTTTCTTTCCCGCCTCCCGTAACCCGTCTCCCGCAAACTGTCTCCTGCAAGCCGGCTCCCGTCTCGCCCGCCGGCAGGCGGGACGGGCATCCGACGGCCGGTAGGGACGCGGTGCGGGCAGGGCGCCTATACTGGGTGCCCGAGCAGGGCCTCGGCCGCCGCTCGCAAACCGGAAATCTCCCATCCGAAATTCCCCGCTTCTGGCCTTTTCGCCTTCGGGCGCGCGTGGCCGTGCCGCGTGCGGGGTGCGCGCATGAGCGGCTGTCCCGCCTGGCTGCACGAGGAGCTCGAGGGCATCGCGCTGTACGCCTGGGACTGCCGCGAGGGCGCGCCGTGGGCGAGCGCCGCCTTCCGGGAGCGCTTCGGGTCCGAAGTGCCGCCGCACGACCCGGATGCCTGGCTGGAGCGCGTGCATCCCGAGGACCGCGCCCGCGTCGCGCCGCATTTCGAGGCCCTGCGCTGCCTGGAGGCGGGCCCGGGGCTCACGGTCCCCGTGCGCTACCGCGTGCGCGATCGTGCCGGCGGCTGGCGCAGTGTCCTGGACGCGCTTCACGTGGAGACCGACACGGCCGGCGCGCCCCTCCGCCTCTCGGGGGCGCTGCTCGAGCTCGAGGCCGGGCACGGCTGGTTCGGGGCGCACGCGCGCGTGCTGGCGGCCTTCGCCTCGGCCGAGGGCTTCGCGCGCTTCGGCCTGTGGAGCTGGGAGCCCGGAAGCGACCGGCTGAGCCTTTCGGGCAGCCTGCACGCGCTCACGGGCATGGAGCCCGCGCCCGTCCGCCCCCTGCGGGCGCTGCTCGAGCGTGTCCATCCCGACGACCGCGGGGCGCTCGAGCAGGCGATGCGCGAGGCCGCGGGGCGCTGCACCGACGTGGCCGTCGAGTTCCGCCTGCCCCAGCCCGGGGGCGCCCCGCGCAGCCTGCGGCTGTGGGGCGCCTGCGCATGCGAGGTGCGCAGCGGGCAGGCGCGCCTGTTCGGCCTGTGCGGCGACGTCAGCGAGTACCGCCGCGCCGAGCGCATGCTGCGCGAGGCGAACACCGACCTCGAGTCGCTGGTGGCCGCGCGCACCGCGGCGCTGGAGGCCGCGAACCGCGAGCTCGAGGCCTTCGTCTACTCCGTCTCCCACGACCTGCGCCAGCCCCTGCGCCACATCCAGGGTTTCGCCGCCGCGGCGCTCGAGGAGGCGGGGCCGGCGCTCCCGGAGGCGGCGCGCGAGCACCTCGGGCGGGTGATCGCGGCCGCCCGCCGCATGGGGCTGCTCATCGAAGACCTCCTGCGGCTCTCGCGCCTCGGCCGCCAGGAGATGCACCGCGAGCGGGTGGATCTCTCCGCGCTCGCGCGCGAGGTCGCCGACGAGCTCGCCGCGCACGAGCCGGGGCGGCGTGTGACGGTGGAGATCGCCGAGACGCCGGCGGCGTTCGCCGACCGCCGGCTCGTGCGCATCGCGCTCGCGAACCTCATCGGCAACGCCTGGAAGTTCACCGCGCGCACGGCCTCGCCGGCCATCTCCTTCGGCGCCCGCTGCGAGGACGGCGAGACGGTCTACTTCGTGCGCGACAACGGCGCCGGCTTCGACATGCGCTACGTGGAGCGGCTGTTCGCGCCCTTCCAGCGCCTCCACGGGGCGGACGAGTTCGCGGGCGAGGGCGTGGGGCTCGCCATCGTGCAGCGCATCGTGCGCCGGCACGGGGGGCGCGTGTGGGCGCGCGCCGAGCCCGGCGCCGGCGCCGAGTTCTGCTTCACCCTGCCGGATCCGGCTGACGGCTGACGGCTGTTCGGTTCACGGTCCACAGTCTGCAGCCTGTGAGCTGCGACCGTGGACCGTAGACTGGAAACCGCAGGCTGCCAGCCGCGGACTGCTAGCGGGGCTCGGCGGGATGGATGAGGCGCAGGCCCGGGAAGCGGGCGAAGTCGCGGTCCGTGGTGCACAGCGCCGCGCCGCGCTCCAGCGCCAGCGCCGCCAGATGCGCGTCGGTGGTGAGGTTGCCGCCCGTGCCGCTGTCGGCGACGAGCCGCCGGAAGGTCGGCCAGTGCTCGGGGCCCGGCTCGACGGTCGTGGCCGGCGGCTGCGCCAGCCACTCCTCCACGTAGCCGAGCGCCGTCCGGACGGCCAGCGGACGCTCGAAGACGCGCGGCGAGGTGGTGAGCCGCAGGAAGGCGAGGATCGCCACCCAGGGCAGCCCGATGGTCTCGGTGCCCGAGAGCGCCGTCTCGAGCCAGCGCCGCGCGGGGCCGTGCTGCGGCAGGTCGGCGTTGACGGCGTAGATCAGGACGTTGGCGTCGACGAGGATCACCGGCCGCGCTCGAGCTCGTGCGCGGTGGCCTCGTCGGCCAGGGCGTCGGCCACGGCCAGCGCCCGGTCGAGGTCCACGCCGGCACGCGGCCGGCCCAGGTGCGCGTGGCGCAGGCGATAGCGCCGCTGCCGCGGGCGCTCGAGCTCGCGCAGCCCCACCGCGATGGCCTCGTTCACCACCTCCTTGAAGGAGCGGCCGGAACGCCGGGCCCGCTCGCGCAGGCTGCGCCACAGGGCGTCGTCGAGTGTGACGGTGGTGCGCATATTTGATGCTCCGATGTCTGCTTTCCTAGCATCATAGCATCACATCCGGGGCGGCGGCGCGCGGATTGCGGTTCGCGGCGGGCGGCAGAGGCGGGAGACGAGGATCGAGAGACGAGGGGCGGAGCGCCCTTCGGGCGCGGCCATCGGATCCTTCCCCGCTCCCCGGTCGGGGCTGGAAGCCCCTCCCACAGGCGGGTTACGGTTTGCGGACTGCGGTTCACAGTAACCTGCGCACCGTAACCCTAACCCGTCACCCGCGGACTCCCGCGAAGCGGGAGGCGAGAGACGGGGGTCGGGAGACGAGGGTTGGTGCGCGCTTCGCGCGCGGCCGTTTCTTTCCCATCTCCGGTCACCCGTCTCCTGTGACCTGGCTCCCGCAACCCATCTCCCGTCCACTCCCACAAGGCCAGCTTGCAGCCTGCGGTCTGCAGTCGGCAGCCTGCAGGCCGGGGGCTGCGGGCTGCGGACGGTCAGTGCCTTGGGCGGCGGCGCGCGCGCCCCCACCTCGGGACTGTCGGCACTCGAGAGGGGAGAGGAGGCCATCCATGACCGGAGGAGCGGATCTCGCGAAGGCGGTGCGGGCGGCCCTCGAGCGCGCGCCGGAGGTGAACCTGCACGAGGCCGAGGTGCGCGTGCACGCGGCGGGCGACCTGGTCACCCTCGAGGGCGAGGTGCCGGACATCTCGGCCAAGCGCCGCGCGGTGCGGGTCGCGCGCGCGGTGCCCGGGGTCGGCGACGTGCTGGACCGGCTGCGCGTGCGCCCGGCGACGCGCATGACCGACCCCGAGCTCGCCGACCACCTGCGCGACGCCCTGCTCGCGGAGCCGGCGCTGGCGGGCGTGAACCTGACGGTCAGCGACCCGCGCGACCACGCCCCGCAGGTGGTGCGCGCGGTGGATCGCGGCGCCGCCGGCGAGATCCTCGCCCGTGTCGACCAGGGCGTGGTGACGCTTGCCGGCGTGGTGCGCAGCCTCTCGCACCGGCGCCTCGCGGGGGCGCTCGCCTGGTGGCTGCCGGGCACGCGCGACGTCATCAACCTGCTGCTGGTCGACCCGCCCGAAGAGGACAACGACGGCGAGATCGTCGACGCCCTGCGCCTCATCCTCGAGACCGACCGTCTGGTGGACGCCTCCGCCATCCACGTCGAGAGCCGCGACCGGGTGGTGCGCCTGACGGGCTCGGTGCCGAGCGCCGAGCAGGCGCGCCTCGCCGAGCACGACGCTTGGTACACCGACGGCGTGCGCGACGTGGTGAACGAGCTGGTGGCGCCCTAGCCCTCGGCGGCGCCGGCGAGGGCGCGCTGCGGGGCGAGGAGCGGCGCGAGGAAGCGTCCGGTGTGCGAGCGCGGGCAGGCGGCGACGTCCTCGGGCGTGCCGGCGACCACGACCTCGCCGCCGGCCTCGCCTCCCTCGGGCCCGAGGTCGACGACCCAGTCGGCCGTCTTGATCACCTCCAGGTTGTGCTCGATGACGACGATGGTGTTGCCGCCCTCGCGCAGGCGCGCGAGCACCGCGAGGAGCTGCTCGACGTCGGCGAAGTGCAGGCCCGTGGTGGGCTCGTCGAGGATGTAGAGGGTGCGTCCGGTCTCGCGCCGGCCGAGCTCGCGCGCGAGCTTGAGCCGCTGGGCCTCGCCGCCGGATAGCGTCGTGGCGCTCTGGCCGAGGCGGATGTAGCCGAGCCCCACCTCTTGCAGCACCTCGAGCTTGCGGCGCAGCGCCGGCACGGCGTGGAAGAAGCCGAGGGCCTCCTCCACGGTCATCTCCAGCACCTCGTGGATGTTGCGCCCCTTCCAGCGCACCTCGAGCGTCTCGCGCTCGTAGCGCCGCCCCTGGCAGACGTCGCAGGTGACGTACACGTCCGGCAGGAAGTGCATCTCCACGCGCACCAGGCCCTCGCCCTGGCAGGCCTCGCAGCGCCCGCCGCGCACGTTGAAGCTGAAGCGCCCGGGGCCGTAGCCGCGCGCGCGCGCCTCGGGCGTGGCGGCGAAGAGCTCGCGCACCAGCGTGAAGACGCCGGTGTAGGTCGCGGGATTGGAGCGCGGCGTGCGCCCGATGGGGCTCTGGTCGATGTCGACCACGCGGTCGAGGTGCTCGAGGCCCTCGATCGCCTCCACCGGCTCGGGCTCGGGGCCGCGCGCGCGGTTGAGCACCCGCGCGCAGTGGCGGTGGAGGGTGTCGACCACCAGCGTCGACTTGCCCGAGCCCGACACCCCGGTGACGCAGGTGATCAGCCCCAGCGGGATCTCGACGTCGATGCCCTTGAGGTTGTGCCCGCGTGCGCCGCGGATGCGCAGCATCCGGCCGGGGTCGGGCCGGCGGCGGCGGGCGGGCACGGCGATGGCGCGCCGGCCCGAGAGGTACTGGCCCGTGGGCGAGTCGGGATGGGCGGCGATCTCCTCGGGCGTGCCCTGGGCGACCACGCGCCCGCCGTGGATGCCGGCACCGGGGCCCATGTCCACGACATGATCCGCGGCGCGGATGGCGGCCTCGTCGTGCTCGACGACGACCACCGTGTTGCCCTGGTCGCGCAGGCGCCGAAGGGTGGCGAGCAGGCGCGCGTTGTCGCGCGGATGGAGCCCGATGGAGGGCTCGTCCAGCACGTAGAGCACGCCCACGAGGCCTGCGCCGATCTGGCCCGCGAGCCGGATGCGCTGCGACTCGCCGCCGGAGAGCGTGTCGGCGGCGCGGTCGAGGGTGAGGTAGTCGAGGCCCACGTCGACCAGGAAGCCGAGGCGGCGGCGGATCTCCTCGAGGACGGGGGCGGCGATCTCGCCGCGGCGGCCGCCGAGCTCGAGGGAAGCGAGCCGCTCGAGGGCGCGCCCGATGGGCAGCGCCGCGAGCTCCGGCAGCGTCATGCCCCCCACGCGCACGCTGCGCGCGGCCTCGTTTAGGCGCGTGCCGCCGCACTCGGGGCAGGGGCGCTCGGAGCGGTAGCGCGCGAGCTGCTCGCGCACCGCCTGCGACTGCGTCTCGCGCCAGCGCCGCTCCAGGTTGGGAATGACGCCCTCGAAGGGATGGCGGCGGACGTGGCCGCCGCGGTCGTCGAGGTAGCGGAACTCGATCTCCTCCTCGCCGCTGCCGTAGAGCACCACCCGGCGGATGCGCTCGGGCAGGCGCTCGAAGGGCGTCTCGACGTCGAAGCCGTAGTGCTCGGCGAGCGCGCGCAGCATCTGGAAGTACCAGGCGTTGCGCCGGTCCCAGCCGCGCACCGCACCGCCGGCGAGGCTGAGCTCGGGGTGCGCCACCACCTTGTCGGGGTCGAAGAACTGCTCGACGCCGAGGCCGCCGCAGCGCGGGCAGGCGCCCTCGGGGCTGTTGAAGGAGAACAGGCGCGGCTCGAGCTCGGGCACGCTCCAGCCGCACTCGGGGCAGGCGAAGCGCGCCGAAAACAGCAGCGGCTCGCGCGCGGGCTCGTCCATGAAGGCGATGCGCACCGTGCCCTCGGACAGCGCGAGCGCGGTCTCGACGGACTCGGCGAGCCGCGCGCGGGCATCGGGGCGCACGCGCAGGCGGTCCACCACCGCCTCGATCTCGTGCCGGCGGGCGGGGTCGAGCTCGGGCACGGCATCGAGGTCGTGCACGGCGCCGTCGATGCGCACGCGCACGAAGCCCTGGCGGCGCAGGCGCTCGAGCAGCGCCGCGTGCTCGCCGCGCCGCCCGCCGACGAGCGGGGCCAGCACCAGGATGCGCGTGCCCTCGGGCAGCGCCAGCACGCGCTCGACCATCTGCCCCACGGTGTGGGCCTCGAGGGCGGTGCCGTGGCGCGGGCAGTGCGGCGTGCCGGCGCGCGCATAGAGCAGGCGCAGGTGGTCGTGGATCTCGGTCACCGTGCCCACGGTCGAGCGCGGGTTGTGGGCCGCCGCGCGCTGCTCGATGGCGATGGCCGGCGACAGGCCCTCGATGCGGTCCACGTCGGGCTTGTCCATCACGGCCAGGAACTGGCGCGCGTAGGTCGAGAGCGACTCCACGTAGCGGCGCTGGCCCTCGGCGTAGAGGGTGTCGAAAGCGAGCGAGCTCTTTCCGGAGCCCGAGGGGCCGGTGACGACGATGAGCCGGTCCCGGGGGAGGTCCAGGTCTACGTCGCGCAGGGTGTGGGTGCGCGCCCCGCGTATGCGGATATGCTGCATGGCTTCCTCGGGCGCGGGCCAACGGTTTAATATACCGCCCTTTTCTGACGCGCGGCAAAGGAGCGGCGGATGCAGGCACGCACGCGCACGAGCGCGATGAGCCCGGTCGAGCGGCGCGCTGCCCTCGGCCTCGGGGCCATCTACGCCCTGCGCATGCTGGGGCTCTTCCTGATCCTGCCGGTCTTCGCCCTCTA
>WGBS01000321.1 GCA_015494165.1 Gammaproteobacteria bacterium
GAGCGCTGGGACGGACAGGCGGCCCGGCGCATCCGCGCCGTGCTCGAGCGCTGGCTCGCCGACCGCGGCGCGCTGCGCGGCGCCGCCGGCGCCTGAGGCGCCGGCCCGTGCCCGCGCCACCGAGCCATGCCCCTGCGTGCGGGGGAGGGCGGTAGCGTGCCTGATCCGGGTGTCGGTCTTCAGCCTTCAGCAGGAGGCGGGTCCGATGGCTGTGGAGCGGAACACAGAGGCGAGAGACATGGATCGGGAGGCGAGGGTCGGTGCGCCCTCCCCCGCACGCAGGGGCATGGCTCGGTGGCGCGGGCACGGCCCGGCGCCTCAGGCGCCGGCGGCGCCGCGCAGCCCGCCGCGGTCGGCGAGCCAGCGCTCGAGCACGGCGCGGATGCGCCGGGCCGCCTGTCCGTCCCAGCGCTCCGGGACGCGTCCGCGGCGCCCGCCGCCGTCGAGCACGCGCTCGGCGGCGGCGCGGATGCGCTCGGGGTCGCTGCCCACGAGCTCGTTGCTGCCCTCGGTGAGCGTCACGGGACGCTCGGTGTTCTCGCGCAGCGTGAGACAGGGGACCCCGAGGGCGGTGGTCTCCTCCTGCATGCCGCCCGAGTCCGTGAGGACGAGGCGCGCCTCGCGCATGAGGCCGAGCATCTCCAGGTAGCCCAGCGGGCCGGCCAGCACCACGCCCGCGGCCTCGAGGCGGCCCGCCACGCCGAGGCGCTCGATGGCCGCGCGCGTGCGCGGGTGCACCGGAAAGACCACGGGCAGGCGGCGCGCGATCTCCGCGACCGCGTCGAGAATGCCCCGCAGGACCTCGGGCCGGTCGACGTTGCCCGGGCGGTGGAGCGTGAGCAGCGCGTGCCCGGCCTCGCCCGCGCGCCGCAGGGCGCGCGGGGCGAGGCGTGCCAGCGTCTCGGCGGCCGGCACCGCGCGCGGCTCCTGCGCGCGCAGGGTGTCAATCATGACGTTGCCGACGAAGTGGATGCGCCAGGGCGCGATGCCCTCGCGCAGCAGGTTCTCGCGCGCCTGCCGCTCGGTGGTGAAGAGCAGCTCGGAGAGCTGGTCCGTGAGGACGCGGTTGATCTCCTCGGGCATGCTGCGGTCGAAGCTGCGCAGCCCCGCCTCGACGTGCACCACCGGCACGCCGAGCTTGGCCGCCACCAGCGCGCAGGCGACGGTGGAGTTGACGTCGCCGACGACGATCACCGCCTCGGGGCGGCGCGCCTCGAGCACCGGCTCGAAGCGGCGCATGATCTCGGCCGTCTGCCACGCGTGGCTGCCGGACCCGACCCCGAGGTCCACGTCCGGCTCGGGGATGCCGAGCTGGCGGAAGAAGGCGTCCTTCATCTCGGCGTCGTAGTGCTGGCCGGTGTGGACCAGCGCGCAGGGCAGCGGCGTCGGCCCCTCGGCGAAGGCCGCGAGGAGCGGTGCGGCCTTCATGAAGTTCGGGCGCGCGCCCACGACGCACATGAGCCCGCCGCGCTCCGGCGCGGCGGGGCGGGTGCGGACGGCGGTCGCGGGCGCGCTCACGCTGCGGCTCCTCAGCTGCGCTTGCGGCGCGCCTCGCGCTTGCCGAGCACGAGCGCCTCGAGCAGCGCCTCGCGCGCGCCGTTGATCATGGCCTCGAGCTCCTCGACACGGCGCTCGAGCGCGGCGACGCGCGCGGCGAGCGAGCCCTCGGGCTCGACGGCGACGATGCGGGGAGCGGCCTGCGCGCCGCCCTGCGCCGCGGGCGCGGCCGCCTCCAGCGGCTCGTCGACGATGCGCAGCTCGAGACCCTCGGCACCCTCGCCCTCCGCGGCCTCGGCCCGCTTCGCCTTCTCGGCGCGGCGACGCGCGATGGCGTCCTCGCCGAAGCCCTCCTCGAGCAGCTCCTGCCGCACGGTCTCGAAGGCGTCCACGCCGAGCTCGTGGCGCTCCTCCAGATAGCCGAAGAGCAGCAGCCGGTCGACGACGGTGTTGATGCGGCGCGGGATGCCGCCCGTGTACTGGTGCACCTCGGCGTAGAGCTCGGGGCTGAGCCTGGGATCGTCCTTCCAGCCGACGAGCTTGAGACGGTGCTCGATGTAGGCGCGCGTCTCGTCGAGGTCCATGGGCCCCAGATGGCAGGAGGCGATGACACGCTGCCGGAACTGCTCGAGGGCGGTGTCGGCGAGCACCTCGCGGAACTGCTCCTGCCCCAGCAGGAAGGCCTGCAGCACGGGACGCTCGTCGACCTGGAAGTTGCACAGCATGCGCAGCTCCTCGAGCGTCTCGACGGGCAGGTTCTGCGCCTCGTCGACGACGATCACCACGCGCTTGCCCTGGCGCGCGCGCGCCTTGAGGTAGGTCTCGAGATTCTTGAGCAGGGCGACCTTGTTGCCGGCCTCGTGCCGCAGCCCGAGGGTGGCCGAGAGCATGGCCAGGAACTCGGTCGGGCCGAGCTGCGTGCTCTCCACGCGGCCGGCGATGACGCCCTGGTCGGCGAGCTCCTCGCACAGGAGCGCCGCGAGCGTGGTCTTGCCGGCGCCGATGTCGCCGGTGACCACGATGAAGCCCTCGCCCTGCTTGAGCCCGTAGCGCAGGTAGGAGAGCGCGCGCTTGTGGCCGCGGCTGCCGAAGAAGAAGCGCGGGTCGGGCGTGAGCGAGAAGGGCTTGCCGCTCAGCTTGTAGAAGCTCTCGTACATGTGCTCGTCCTCCCGAACGGCCTCCCTAGAAGGTGGCCGTCACCCCCAGCGTGACGACGTTCTGCCGGTAATCGCGCACGCTGCCGTCGCCGTCGCGGCGCACGCGACGCAGCGTGAGCGTCCCGCTCAGGTCCGGGCGCATGCGGCGGCTGAGCGTCCAGCTCAGCGTGCGCAGGCGGTCCTCGCCGGCGCCCCCGCGGCGGTCGCGCACCTGCTGCGTGTAGCCGAGCACCGAGTGGGTGCGGCGCGCCAGCCGCCAGTCCCACGAGGCGCGGCCGCCGCGAATGCGCTCGCTCTCGGCGGTGGTCTGGTACTCGCGGCGCTCGTCGTAGAGGCCGAGCCCGAGCACGCTGCGCGCCGTGCGGTAGCTCCAGGAAAGGGTCCCGCGCCGGCGCAGGAAGACCTCGGCCGTGAGCGCCGGGAAGCTGACCTCGATGACGGCCGGCACCCCGCCGATCAGGATCGGGTTGCCGAAGGGATCGGTGAGGACGAAGAGCTGGCGCTCCTCGATGAGGCGCTGCACGGTGGAGAGATCCTCGGAATAGCTCGCGTCCAGCACGGCGCGACGCGTGCGCAGGCTCGCCTTGGCGAGCCAGGTGCGGCCGAAGAAGCGCTCGCCGCCGCGGGCCTCGAAGGACGTGCGTCGGCTCGGCGTCCACAGCAGGCCCGCGTTCCAGAAGGTGCCCTCGGGCGCCTCGGTGCCCGGGAGCCGCTGGTAGCTGTTGTCCTCGCGGCCGCCGCTCGCCACCAGGCTCAGGCGCGGTGTGACGCGCAGGCGCAGGCTGGCGGTGGCGACGTCGCGCTCGAAGTCGGGGCGCCCGGAGTAGTCGCGGCGGCTGCTGGTCCAGCCGAGGCTCCAGCCGAGGCGGTCGAAGCGCGCCGTGCTCGCGACCTGGGCGCTGTAGACGTCGCTGCGGCTCGAGGTGCCGCTCACGCCCGTGTCGGTGCGCGTGAAGCGGTAGCGCAGCGTGCCGGTCGCAGCGTGTCCGAGACGGAAGCGCGCATAGGGGCTGACCGAGACGCTTCCGACGTTGGTCCGGTTGCTCGTGATGCCGAGATTACCGACCGGGAGCGCAGCGTCGGGATTGATGAGCGCCTGGCCGTAGTTGGCCGAGGCGTCCACGAAGACGTATTCGCGCACCAGCTCCGCGGCCGCACGCCCCTGGAACTGGTGCCAGGTGCGCGCCTGGTCGAAGCCCTCGGAGTAGAGGAACTGCTGCAGACGGTAGCTCGCGTCCACCTGCAGCCGCGCGCCGGCCCGGCGCGCGCGCAGCGTGGGCGCGAGCTCGAGCACCGCGCCGCTCTCCTCGCCGGTGTCCGTCAGGCGCAGGTTGTCGGTCCAGCTCAGGCGTGCGCTGGCGGCGGCGCGCAGCTCCCAGTCGCCCGCGGCGGCCGCGCCGGCGGCGAGGAGCAGGACCATGCCGGCGGTCAGCCTAGGCTTCGCCATAACCGTAGTAGTAGTCGCCGCGCGTGCGCTCGTGGCTCTTGTTGAGCACCAGCCCCACGGCCTTGGAGGAGTCGATCAGCCCCAGGGCCTCCTTGACGACGTGCTGCACCGTGCGTCCGGCCTCGACCACCACCACCACCTGCCCCACCAGGTAGGTGAGGATGCTCGCCTGGCTGGCGGCGAGCAGGGGCGGCGTGTCGAAGAGCACCACCCGGTCGGGGTAGCGCTCGGCGAGCTCCTGGGTGAGCGCCCGCATCGCCTGGCTCGCGAGGAGCTCCGTGGAGTTGGGATAGGTGCGCCCCGCCGGGATCACCCGCAGCTTGGGCACGTTGGTGCGGACGATGATCTCGGACAGCGGCGCGCGGTCGCCCGCGAGCGCGTCCGTCAAGCCGGGGCGTCCCCGCAGGCCGAGCAGCTCGGTGAGCGAGGGCTTGACGAGGTCGGCGTCGACCACGAGCACCGTGTGGTCGAGCTCCATCGCCATGCTCATGGCGAGGTTGAGGGCGGTGAAGGTCTTGCCCTCGCCGGGCGCGGCGCTCGTCACCATGATGAGGTTGCCGCCGTCGACCGGCAGGGCGCCGCGGCCGAAGGCGTTCATGAGCAGCGGCCGCTTGATGGCGCGGTACTGCTCGGCGAGCGGCCCGTCCGAGTCCTCGGGCGTCAGATAGCCCTGCGCACGCAGGCGCGCCAGCGGCAGGTCGTGGCGCGGCGGCTCCGGCCGCTCGCGCCCGGCGTCGAGACGCTCGACCGTGGCCGCGCGCACCCCGGCGCCGCTCCGCTCCATGGCCTTCTCGATGCTGCTCATAGCAACCTCCCGGCGATCTCCTGCAGCGCCGCCGGCAGCCCGAGGTCGGCGACGTAGACGGTCAGCACCCCGCCATAGGCGAGCACCAGCAGCAGCGCCGCGAAGGCGAAGCTCGCCACCTCCACCCGGCGGCGCACCCGCTGCGCCAGCGTCTGCACCAGCATCACGCCGCCCAGCACCGGCAGGCCCGTGGCCTGCCGCAGGGTGCGGCGCGTGTCGAAGGTCGGGCGCAGCTGCGTGAGCAGCAGCGCCAGCGCGAGCCCCGCGGCCACGCCGGCGCCAAGGGCCGCGCTCATGAACAGCACGCGGTTGGGGCCTACCGGCTCGAGGGGCACGCGCGGCGGATCGATGACGCGGAACTTGACGTCGTCGGCGGTCTGCTGCGCCTCCTCCGAGATCTTGGCCGACTCGCGGCGCGCGAGGAGCTGCTCGTAGTTGCGTTTGGTGACGGCGTAGTCGCGCGTCAGGCGCTTGAGCTCGGCCTCGACCTTGGGGATGGTGTCGACCAGCGAGCGCAGCTTTGCGAGCTTGCGCTCGTAGGTCTGTACGCGCACGCGCAGCGCCGCCACGGTGGCGTCGGCCTCAGCCAGTGCCAGCTTGAGCTGCTGCCGCACGGGGTTGGCCGAGGGCGCGGGCTCGCCCGGGGCGGCGGCCGCCGCCATCGCCTCGAGCTCCTTGCGCTTCTGCTCCTCGAGGGCGGCGATGGTGCGCTTGATCTCGATCACGTCCGGGTGCTGCTCGGTGTACTTGAGGAGGAGCTCGTCGAGCTTGGCCTGCAGCGCCTGGATGCGGGCATCCAGCGGCGAGACCGCGGTCGTCGCCGGTGCCTCCGGCACCAGGGCGTACTCGTCGGCGGCCTCGGCGTCCTCGAGCTGGCGCTTGAGCTCGTCGCGGCGGTTGACGGCCTGGCGCAGCTCCAGGCGCGCGGCCTCCAGCTCGCCCTGCACCTTCTCCAGCCGCGAGAAGTAGTCGCCGCCCTGCCCCGGCAGCAGGCCCACGTTGCGGCGCTTGAACTCCATCAGGCGGCGCTCGGCCTCGTCGAGGCGCTTGGCGTACTCGGCGATCTGCTGGTCGAGGAACTTGAGCGCCGTGGTGCTCTCGCGCCGCGAGTCGCCGAGGCTGCTCTCGACGAAGAGGGTGAGCAGCGACTGCACCACGCGCTTGGCGAGCGCCGGGTCGGGGTCGGTGAAGCTGATGGTGTAGAGGTTGACCCGGCCGGCGTCGCGCAGGCGGATGCGCGAGGCGAGGTCGTTGAGGAGCCGCTCCATCTCCTCCGGCGTGCGCGCCTTGAGGTCGAGGTCCGTCATGCGCGCCACCTTCTCGAGGTTGGGGCGGCTCAGCAGGCTGCGGGTCATGAGCCGCAGGCGCTGGCGCACGTCGGTCTCCACGGCGAGCCCGCGCAGGAGCGGGCGCAGGAGCGAGGCGGTGTCGACGTAGACGCGCGTCGTCGCCTGGTACTGGTCCGGCATGCGGGCGACGAACAGCCAGCCCGCGACCGACACCGCCCAGGCGGTGCCGAGCGCGAGCCAGCGGAAGCGCCACAGCCCGCGTGCCAGGGTCTGGACCTGGAAGATCAGCTCGTGCATCGGGGAGCCTCCCGTTCCGCCCCTGCGCCGGGCCGCGCGCGGCCTAGAAGAAGGCCTCGGGGATGATGAGCACGTCGCCGGGCAGGATGCGCACGTTGGCGCTCACGTCGCCGCGGCGCACGAGGTCCTCGAGCCGCACCGTGTAGACCTGCTGCTTGCCGTCGACGATGCGCACCAGGCGCGCGCGGTTGCCGGCCGCGTACTCCGTGAGCCCGCCGACGGCGATCATGACGTCGAGCAGGGTCATGCCCTCTTTGTAGGGCAGGGCCTGCGGCTTGGCCGCCTCGCCCACCACGCGCACCTGCTCGCTGTAGCGGCCGACGAAGCCCGTGACGATCACCGTGACGATGGGGTTCTTGATGTACTTGGAGAGGGCCTGCTCCATGTCGCGCGCGAGCTGGGTGGGCGTCTTGCCGCTCGCCTGCAGGTCCTCCACCAGGGGCGTGGTGATCTTGCCGTCGGGCCGCACCGGAACGGTGGCCGACAGCTCCGGGTTGCGCCAGACGAAGACGTTGACGGTGTCGCCGGGCCCGATGATGTAGTTGGGCCCGGGCGCCATGCCCGTGTCCTTGAGGGGCGGCGCGGGCGGCGCGCCGGCGCAGGCGGCGAGCGCGAGCGCCGCGCCCGCGAGCAGGGCGGGAATGGCGCGGGCGGAGCGGTTGCTGCGGACGGTGCTCACGGATGGACCCTCCCTAAGTTCCCGGTTCGCCGGGGGTAACCCGGCCCCGGCTGCGGCCATGCGCCAGCGCACGCGGCAGGCTTCTTGGTTGTGGGATGCCGCGTCCCTGGCGTGTTCCGGGATTCTAGGGAGGGGCCGGGGCGGCGTCTGTCAGCGCGGATTGACAGTCTTGCGTCGCCCCCGGCGCCGCCTCCTGTAAGCCATTTCTTACAGTTCGTTTCCCACGGCCGGCGGCGCGCGCCCCTCGTCCCGCGGCGCCGCAGTCCGCGCTGTCAGCGACCTTTCCACTTTCTGACCCGGCCCGGACCGTCCCGGGGGCGGGACGCATCCCGGCGAAGGGCAATTCCACCGCGGGTCAGCGACTTGCGCGTGCACCGGCCCGCCCGGCACGGGACGTGCTCTTAGGGCTCTCTATGGCGCCACCGGCCCGGGCGGAAACGGTCCGTGGGTGTCATGGACGGGCGACACACAGCACCCGAAAAGACGGAGGACGTGACGATGAACAGGACCCTCATCCGCCTGCTGGCCGTCGGCGCGGCGCTCGCGCTCGCCGGAACGGCCCGTGCGGGCAGCATCTATCTCACGGGGCACGACGTGCTCCTGCACAGGGGACAGAACGGCTACGACAACGTGATCCTGGACTGGCTCCGCGGAGCGGGCACGCCGTCCGAGATCCCGGCCGCGTCCTACGAGATCGGCCTCGTGCGGGGCTTCCGGGGTTTCGTGGGCTCGGTGGGGAGCGACACCCTGGAGGGCTACGGCACCGTCACCCAGCGCGACATCGCCGACTGGAGCGCGCTCGACGCGGCGGCCCGCGCCGACTTCTCGGCCTTCCTCGCGGGCGTGGACGTGCTCGTCATTCCCTCGCACCGCAACTGCGGAGGCTGCGACCTCGACAGCACCGACGCGGACATTCTCGAGGGGCTCGCGGCGGAGATCGCCGGCTTCTTCAACGCGGGCGGCGACATCTACGCGAACTCGGGGGCGAACGACCCGACCTTCTACAACTTCCTGCCCCCCGGAGCGGTCGCCTCCGGGCTGCCCATCGGTGGCGCGGCAGGCTTCGACTGCACGGCGGACGGAGCCGCCATCGGCATCGTCGGCGGACCGAGCTGCCCCGGCGCGCCGAGCATGATCAACGGCTTCCCCACGCACAACCGCTTCGTCGGCTTCGATCCCGACTTCACGGTGTTCGAGGTGCGCGGCGAGGAGGTGATCTCCATCGGGATCCGCGACGCGACCATCGGTGGCGGCGGGATCGACGTGGGAGGCCCCTCGCCGGTTCCCGAGCCCGCCACGCTCGCGCTGGTGGGCGCCGGGCTCATGCTCTTCGGCACCGCACGGAGGCGGAACCGGCCCTAGACGCGGGCCGGATCCCGCGGCCCGGCCGGGCCGTGCCGGAAAGGGGATGGCGGCCGCCGGCCGCCATCCCCTTCCTTTTGCGGATGCCAACACGTCCGGCGCGCTCGACGACCTCTCACAGCCTGCAGGCCCGCCCGCCTCGCGGCCAGGGGCTCTTTGCCGTCTCCGGCAGACTGCCCATGTGGGAGACCTCCAGGCGCGATCAGCTCACCGGTCGGGGCTGGAAGCCCCTCCCACAGTCGAGAGTGGCGAGAGGCGGGCATCGGGATACGAGGGATGGAGCGCCCTCCGGGCGCGGCCATCGCGGTCCCTCCGCTTTCCCGGTCGGGGCTGGAAGCCCCTTCCACAATCGAGAGTGGCGGGAGGCGGGGGTCGAGAGGCGGGGGTTGGTGCGCCCTCCGGGCGCGGCTTTCCGATCTTTCCCGTCTCCCGTAACCCGCGACCCGTCTCCCGTCTCCCGTGCACTCCCGCGAAGCGGTCGCGGCAAGATCCCACAAAGCGAGCTTTCAGGGTGCAGCCCACGGTCTACAGCAATCCGCCGGGCACCCCCGCCTGTTCGCCCCGGCTCCCTCTCGCGCGATCACCGTTCCGTGGCAACTCCCCATCGGTGGAGCCGCCCGACCCGGCCGGCCCTTCGGCCCCATCCCGTGCAGGGGCGCTTCCCGAAGCGGAAGAAGCGGGCCAACGAAAAGGCGGCGGCCCTGCGGCCGCCGCCTTCCCCTCCCCCTGCGGGTGCCGGTCAGCGCCGCCGGCGCGCGAGGCCCAGGCCCGCGAGCCCCGCGCCGAGCAGGAGCACGCTCGCGGGCTCCGGGAGCGGCTCGCCGCCGCCCGTGACCGTGATGCGGTCCTCCTCGATCGCCCCGGCGAAGCCGGTGACGCCGACCGTGAAGTCGTACACGCCGGGGCTGAGGCCGGTGACGGTCATCGTGAACTCGCGCGACTCGCCGCCGGTGACGCCGGTGCAGCCCGCCGCGTCGGTGCACGCGAAGCTGACGTCGAGGCCCGAGGTGTCGCCGCCCGCCACGTAGAGCGAGAGGTCGAAGGTGGCGGTGGCGCTGCCCACCGCGTCGATGATCGTCGAAACGAGGTCCTCGACGGGCACCGACGCGAAATTGTTGACGAGGGCCCCGCCGGTGGCGTCGGTCACGGCCGAGGCCTGGTCGCGGCTGTCGCCCGTGCCGTCCTCGAAGGACTTGTCGATGCCTCGGCCCGGCCCAACGCTGTTAAAGGCGACCACGATCACGCCCTCGGACAGCAGCGTGGAGATGGCGTCGGCGAGGGTGACCGTGTCCTGGTGGCCGGGCGCGTCGCCGAACCACAGGATCACCTTCTGCGCGCCGGCGCGCCAGCCCGTGGCCTCCCCGCTCCCGGTGCCCGGGCCGGCCGTGTCGGCCCCCTCGGTCGCGGCCTGGTGCAGCGCGTAGAGGTTCGCCTCTGGCGTATCGCCGCCTCCCGAGGAATACCACTCCCCGATCGCCGCGGCCACGGCAGCGGTGTCGGTGGTGACAGGCTGTATCACATCGTAGGCGGTGCCGTAGTCGTACGTGTGGTAGGACGCGTAGCCCTCGCTCGGGTCGCCGAGGTAGCGGCCCACGCCGAAGGCGGCGTTGGCGTAGGTCGCCTGGAGCTCGGTCAGCAGGCTGCTCGAGACCGACTTCACGTTGCCGATCACGCCGCCCATGCTGCCCGTGTTGTCGGCGAGGAAGTAGAAGTCGACCAAGTCGAGCGTGGGGTCCGTCTGCACCGTCTTCACCACCTCGACGGTCTCGCCCACGCCGATGGTCGCCGAGTAGCTGGCGGGCGAGATGCCGGCCGCCTGGACCGCCCCGGCGGCCATGGCGATCAGGCCCGTGATCGCCCGAAGCGCCCCGTTCCTCATGTCGCTCCCCCCTCTGTGACTGCGCGCAAGGCGCCGCACCCACAACCATGCAGGTCGCATGCCATTTGTGCATCCGTTTGTTTCGACGGGACCTTTCCCGAGCGCGGCGCGTCCCGCCGCGCACGGCCGTAAAAGTCGCCGACAGCGCCCGCGGCGTCACGTCGCAGCCCCGCGCCCGCGCCCGGCCTTCGTCCGCGCCCGCTGCGGCCTCCCAGCCCCCGGGAGCGGGCGCGCGAAAGCCGATGGCGGCCGCGAGCCGCGCGGCGGGCGCAAGCGCCCTACGGGCGCCGCGAAGGCCCGCCCGAAAAAGAAAGGGGCGGCCCGAAGGCCGCCCCGTGAAGCCGGACGGGCCGGGCCGCGGCGTCAGCCGCGCGCGCGGCGGCGGCGCCGGGCAAGGCCGCCCATCCCGAGCAGGGCCGCGCCGGCCAGCGCGAGGGAGCCCGGCTCGGGCGTGAAGGTGATGCTGCCGTCGTGGTTGGCGGTGATCTCCCAGTACGCCGGGGTGCCGTCATAGTCCGGCGAGCCCTCGGGATCCCCGTCCGCGTCGAAGGCCGTGATCGTCGTGCGCAGCGGATCCAGGTTCTGGTCGATGAAGGCGCTGATCGTGATGTCGGCGCCGCAGTTGAGCCAGATCCCGTAGAAGCTCGTGTCGCCGGCGCAGTCGGTGTCCGTGAAATGCATCGAGATCGCCATCGGGTCGTCCACGTCCGTGAAGTCGACGTGGCCGACGAGCTCCAGGTTGAGGCCCGTGGGCATGCCGTAGTCGACGACGATGTCCATGAAGTTGGTGAGCGTCAGCCCGTCCGTGGTGTAGTAGACGTCGATGGGCGTCGGGCCCATGTAAACCGGCAGGGGCAGGCCGCTGGGGTCAACGTCGACGATGGTGCCCGTGAGTCCCGTGAACTCGAACGTAAGCAGCCAGTCCGAGCCGTAGCCGTTGTCGCTCGGCCCGATGCCCAGCGTGGGTGCCGGGATCAGCCCCGTGACCTGGTTCGTCGTGATGTCCCCCACGGCGAGGCCGCCGCTGGTGACGATCGTGTCGCCCGGGCCGAGGATGCCGTCGCCGTTGTTGTCGGTCACGACCGAGAACGAGTCGTAGACGATGGTGGCCTGCTCCTTGAAGCCGGTGCAGGTGGGGCAGGCCTGATCGCCCGGCGTGCCGTAGTCCGTGCCGACGTCGATGTAGATGGTGTCCGCCTGCGCGGCGCCCGCGCCCAGGAGCAGCGCCCCCGCGACCGCCGCCGCCAGCCCGTGGATCCTGTTGCCCGTCCGCATGACCCTTCTCCTCAGTCTGTACTTCCAGCGTTCCGATCCGGTGCCTGTGTGGCCCCCGGCGGCTGGGTCGCCGGCCGCGGGCCGCGTTCGCCCCTGTTGTTGCAGGCATCGTGCCAGGCGGCCGGCGGGAGGCGCAGGTCAGTTACATATCTTTGTATTACTTGAAGTTTTTCATGCGCCGGCCAGCGCGGTGCGCGCGGCTCCACGCGGCCCGGCCCCCTTCCGGGCGCGAATCTGTAAAAAGCGCTGACAGACCTGGGGGCGGCGCTGCGCGCGCCCTCAGGCCCGCGCCCGGCGGCGCGCCGCCAGCACCACCAGGGCCGGGAGCAGCAGGAGGTCGAAGACGAGCGCCGCGAGGAGGCC
>WGBS01000322.1 GCA_015494165.1 Gammaproteobacteria bacterium
ACGCTGACGTTGATGACGCGCGCGCCGTTGTTGGCGGCGTAGAAGATGGCCTCGGCGACGAAGGACGCGCGGCTGTGGCCGAAGGCGTTGAGCGCCTTCAGCACCATGATGCGCACCGCGGGATTCAGCCCGGCGATGCCGCGCCCGTTGTTGGTGGCGGCGGCGATGATGCCGGTCACGAAGGTCCCATGGCCGTCGTAGTCGAAGGGGACGTTGTCGTCGTCGATGAAGTTCCAGCCGATGACGTCGTCGACGTAGCCGTTGCCGTCGTCGTCCTTGTCGTTGCCCGGGATCTCGTCTTCGTTGCGCCAGATGCTCTCCCAGGCGATGTCGGCGTGGTTCCAGTCGAGCCCGGAGTCCACCACGGCGACGACGACCGGCTTGAGGTCCTCCTTGTCCGGCAGCAGCGCCCAGGCCGAGTTCTCCTCGTCCTCGGTGAAGCCGACGCGCTTGATCGCCCACTGGTCGTCGTAGTCCTGGCCCCAGCTCCCCTTGGAGCGGAAGTAGGGGTCGTTCGGCACCGCGAGCTGCTTGTCGCGGCAGTAGTTGGGCTCGGCCCATTCGACGTCCTTGCCGCTCGCGAGCACGCCGATGCGGCGGCAGCTGCGATACCGGGCGTCGAGCTCGTCGGCGATCATCCTGTAGAGGGCGTGCAGGGCGCGACCGTATTTCTCGAGGCCCGAGATCTCGTCGGCAGGGAGATCAGCGAATGCTTCCTGGTACGCTTTGTGCTCCGGCGTGTCTGACAACCCCTGGATCAGATCGTAGGCCTCGGCCTCCAGCGCTTCAATCCGCTTGAGGTCGCAGCCGGCCTCTTGGGCCGCCTTCCGGATCTCCTCCAGCTTCCTCCTGGTGCCTTCCAGCCGGGCAAGCCACTTTCTGGCGGGGGCAGACCGGATGCCCTCCAGCTTCCAGCCCGCCTCCTCCATCTCGTAGAGATCCATACGCTCGGGCGTGACCTGCAAGGGCTGGAGGCCCGGATCCGGCATGGCCCCCACGGGAGGTACGCTTGTCTCGGGGATGTCCTGCGCATGGGCGTGGGCCGCCACCGACAGCAGCGCGAGAAGCGCTATGGCTATGGCCGTACGCCTCACCTTCGGGCCTCCCCGGACGCGTCGCGAGCGATCGGCACGTTGACGACGGCGTACATGACGTCTCCCACGATCCAGTGCCGCACCACGTAGCCGTCGTACGGAGGCTTCAGATAGGTGGAGGGGCTCCGCCAGCGCTTGCGTTTGCGGTCGAGGCGGATCTTGACCACGTAGCTCTCGAACTCCGGCACGTCGAACTCAACCGTCACCGGCCGTGCCGGAGCGTCCTGCTCGGCGGCGTTGGCCTCGGCGATGAGGTCGCCGAAGGAGAGGGCAAAGCGCCGCGGTGCGGGCCGTGCGCTCCGCCGGTTCCCGGCGCCCCGGGTGCCGGGAAGGACCGCCGTGCCGTCCCTTCCCGTGGTCGCCTGGAGCGGCGGCTCGTCGTAGCCGGAGTCGTCGCGCCGGTTGCCCGCGAGCGGCAGCGGCGGCGCAGGCGCGAGCAGCTTGAGCTGGAAGCCGGCCACGGCCCGGGCCTTCGCGCCCTCGCGGACGGCGGCCTTCTTGGCCTTGACGTAGACCGGCGGCCGCTCGGGCTGCGGCTTGCCTTTGGGCCTGCGCGGGCGCTCGACGGTCACCGGGGGGCGCTCGCGCGTCCCCGGCGTCTCCTCGCCTTGGGGGCGGGGCTTGGGCTTTCTCTTCTCTTTCGGCTCCTCGCGCGGAACCACGATGCCGCCCTCGGGCGTCCAGGGCACCTTCTTCTTCCAGCCCCAGTAGGTGCACCACTTGCCGTTGTCGCCCGCAACGCGCACGCCGCCTTCCCGGGGCACCGCGACGACGTCCTTCCCGGGCTTGTCACACGGCAGCTTGGCCGAGCACTGCCGCAGCCGGTCCCACAGCGCGCGCTCGCAGCGCTTGATTCGGTCACGCAGCTTGCCCAGCGCCTCGATCTGCCGGTTGGCGTCGTCGAGCCAGCCACGTGCCCTCTCTATATTGTCCTCGATCTCGCGGTGCACCTTGCGGAATCGCGCGTGGGTGATCGTGCTGCCGATGGCGTGGCCCATCGCGGTCGCCGTGCCTCCCAAGGGCACGAGGTTCAGCGCGAGTTCCGCCCATCCCGACCAGCCTTCCGCCCCCGTCCAGAACTTCAGCCAGTCGCTCCCCTCGCCGGCACGCGCATACATGCGCACGATCGTCCGGTACTGGTCCATGATGCTCTTCTGCAGCATCGAGGCGTGTCGCAGCAGTTCTCCCTCGTGGCGTCTGGCCGCCTGATAGACGAGGTAGAGCTTGCGCAGGGCGTCGAGGGCGGAGCGCAGCTCGCAGCCCCCGCGCTCGCCCCCGGCCGTCGCCGTGCGCCCGATCTGGCAGGTGGCCGCAACGGCGGGTCCGGCGCGCGTGACGAAGTCCTTTGCTGCGACGTCCTGGCGCAGCAGCCCGTCGAGCTTCGGCGAGGTCTCGACGGCGCCCCCGAGCAGCTCGCGGCAGGGCTTGCTGGCCAGGATGTCCTTCCAGAGGTGGCGCTCCGTCGCTGCTATGGATTCCGCCAGCTTCGTCCACGCCGCCAGGGCCTGGTAGAGCTCGGAGATCTCCCACAGCTCGGGAAAGCGCGCGATGACCGTCCGCGACCCGTCCTCGCCCTGATAGGCGGCGCCCGCCGCGACCTTTCCGCCCGCCTGGACCGCGCTGCGCGCCTTTTCCGCCAACTTGCGCGACCGCGCAGCCAGCACCTCGGCCCCTTTGCGCATCGCGCCCAGCTCGTTGGCCGCGGTGCCGAACTCGAGCATCATGTCGAAGGCGTCGAACGCGGCGGCCTCGACGACCTTCAGCAGCGCTACCGCTGCGTCCGAGCGCCCCATTCGGCGCGCCTCGTCGGCCTCGAGCGCGAGCTCGCGGATGACGGAGGGATACTTCTCGCGGATCAGGTTGAGGATGCGTCGGATCTGGTCGTCGAGCCCGTGGCGCATCCGTGCCATCCAGCCCATGCCCTTGGCGATCCGCCAGATGTCGCAACGGCAGGGCGACAGCTCGAGCGCCACGCGCACGTCGTAGGCCGCCTCGTTGTGCTGGCGGACGTAGAACCAGTACTCCTGGACCTCGCTCTCGTAGGCTTTCGAAGTCCAGTAGTCGGGCTCGCCATCCGGATCCCCCTTTGGTGCCGGCAGCACGGTCTGCGGCGCCAAGGTGGCGACCAGAGCGCCCAGGAGCGCCCACGCGGGACGGCGGGGGAGGCACCCGAACGGTCGGCGGTGATGCCTTCTCCTCATGGCAGGGCCGGGGTGTGCGTCACGGAAGCGCTCGCGTACGCGTGCCGTGTCCGTGGTCGGGGGCTGCGGGACGGGTGTGCCGGGCCAGGCGCGGCCCTGGTGGGCGCGACCGCCGGATCGTAATGGCGCGCGTTGTGGTTCTTGGTGGTGGCGCGCATGTTTCCCGCGTCCGGCGCCGTCGCCGTTCGCGGACGGCCCGGACGCCTCCCTGTGCACGGGAGCCTGCGGCCAAAGCTAGCAGAGCGCGCGGAGAGGGGTCAAACCGCCGGGCGGCGGGCGCCCGGGCCTGTCGCCTTCACCAGTCCACGGGCGCGCCCCAGCCGTTGCGGGCCTTGAGGGCGGCGATCCGGGCGGGCGAGGGCTTGCCGGGGTCGTCGGCGCGCGCGAGCGCGGCCCCCGGATGGTAGCGGTACTCGACGCCGTTGCGGGGATTGAGGGCGAGGACGACGAGCAGCGTGCCGTGGTCGCGCAGCCCCGTCGCAGTCTCGATCTCGACCTCGGTCTCGAGCAGGAACCAGGGCGGCTGCTTCTCGAGCACGCGCGTGCCGTCGAACTCGACGCGCCTGACCCCGAGCTCGCGCTCGACCACCTGATGGGCGGCCAGGACGGCGGCGGCGTCCTCGCCGAGACGGCCGCAGGCGGCCGCGAGCAGCGCGGCCGCGAGCGCGGGCAGCAGCCCTGCCGCGCGGCGGGCGCCCACGGAGCCTCGGCGCCGGCTACTTCTTGGCGCCCGGCGGGCGGAAGCCCTGCGGGAGGGTGCCGGCGCCATCGCCGAACAGGAACTCCTCCATGTGGCGCTCGATGAGCTCCAGCGCCTTCGGGTCGGCCGTGTTGAGGCCGTACTCGTTGATGATCATGGTCAGGCGCTCGAGCCACTGGCGCCAGCCTTCGCTGGAGACCTGCTCGTAGATGCGCTGGCCGAGCTCGCCCGGATAGGGCGGGCGCTCGAGGCCCTCGGCCTCGCGCTTCAGGACCACGCAGTGGACGGTGCGTGCCATGGGGACGTCCTCGCGTATGCCGGGAAGGGGCACAGCATAGCCGGCCCGCGCCGGCCGTGCACCTTTACCCCGAGTGTGGGTTTGCCGACTGCGCTCAGCCGCGCGAGGCGTGCAGCCGCCGTGACCAGTCGATGGCCGCGCCCCAGCGGTTGCGCGCCTTCATCTCGGCGACCACCGCCGACGACGGCCTCGGCCCCTCGAGCGCGGTGACGGCGGCCCCCGGGTGCCAGCGGAACTGCACGCCGTTTTCGGGGTTGAGCGCCAGCACCACGAGGAAGGAGCGCACGGTCGTGTCCTCGGGCCGCTCGCCGTCGCCCAGCGTCAGACGCGCCGTGAGCTCGACCATGTAGTAGGGGCGCTCGCGGCTGACGATGTGGCTCTCGGAGAAGTCGATCTGGAACTGCGGCAGCTCGCGCCGCAGGACGTCGTGGGCGGCGAAGATGGCGCCGGCGTCCTGCCCCAGGCGTCCGCACCCGCCCGCGGCGAGCGCGGTGGCGAGGAGGGCGGCGGCGAGCGCGCGGGTGCGGGTGCGCTGGCTCATCGTGCGGTTCTCCTGCCGGTGCTCCTCTCGATCCCTTGCCCCGGGTATCGGCGGCACGGCCGGGATCATTAGCGGGCGTAGATTAGAATATGCTAATACGAAGAAGCAAACGCGACGGCGGGCGCGGGCCGGACGCCGCCTTCAGAAGGGGCGCACGCTGGCGAGGACGACGATGGCCAGGAGCAGGAGCGTCGGCAGCTCGTTGATCAGGCGGTAGAAACGCTCCCCGTGCGCGGGGGCGGCGGTGGCCAGCCGGCGCACCTCGCGGCCGCACCAGAGGTGGAAGCCGGCGAGCACGCCGACGAGGACCAGCTTGATCTGCAGCCAGCCCGCCGCGGGCAGGGCCCGCCACCAGCCGGCGGCCAGGAGCCCGAGGCCGAAGGCCACCGCGAGAGTCCCCGCCACCGTCATCAGCCGGAAGAGGCGCCGCTCCATGGTGCGGTAGCGCTCGATGCAGGCGGCCTCGCGCGCCTGCGCGTGGTAGACGAAGAGGCGCGGCAGGTAGAACAGCCCCGCGAACCAGGAGACGACGAAGAACAGGTGGAAGGCCTTGAGCCAGGCCATCGCGGGGGCGTCAGGGACGGCCGCCGCCGGCGGCACCCGTCCCGCCGGCGCCGCTCCGGCGGCCCCGGAACAGCCCGGCGATCCCGCGCCCGATGCGCCGCACCGCCCGCCAAAGCTTCGGCAGCAGCCAGGCGAGCAGCAGCGCGAGCAGCGCCAGCAGGGCGAGGAACAGCCACGGGTGGTTGAGCGCCGTCCACAGGCCGGCCACCACCGTGACGTCCTCGGCGATCGAGAGCGCCCAGTTGGTGAAGGGTTCCGGGGAAGTGTTGACGACCAGCCGGCCGCCGGCCTTGGTGGCGTGGGTGGCGGCCGCCAGGCTCCCGCCCACGAGCGCGGCGGCGAGCTCGGCCGCGGGCCCGACCTCGGCCACCGCGCCGGCGGCGAGCAGGGCGCCGGCCGGGATGCGCACGAAGCTGTGGAGCAGGTCCCAGGTGTTGTCCACGCCCGGGACCTTGTCGGCGAAGAACTCGACGCAGTACATGAGCGCGGCCGCGGCGAGCACCAGCGGGTCGCTCAGGATCTCGAGCTCGGGCGGGAGGCTCACGTGGCCCGTGAGGTTGAGCAGCCCCAGCGTGAGGATGGTGGCGTAGAGGTTGATCCCGCTCGCCCACGCCGCCCCCATGCCGAGGGCGATGATCTGGATCGCTTCCATGGTTTGCGTCCCGCGCCGCGCGCCCGCCGCTCAGGATAGCGCCCCGCCCTTCGGCCCGTCAGCACCGGCCCCGGCCTGCTGCTCCGGCGGCGGGGGCTGGCGCTCGAGGAAGGTGCGCGCGAGCGCCCGGTAGATCGGCTCCGGGCACACGAGCCGCGAGGTGCCGTAGGCGATGAAGGCCGTGGTCATCAGCGGCAGCACCAGCCCGGAGCCCGCGGTCATCTCCATGATGATCACCAGCGCCGTGATCGGCGTCTGCACCACGCCCGTGAAGTAGCCCGCCATGCCCAGGATGACGATCGCCGCCGCCGGGGCGCCCGGGAACCAGTGCGCGATGTCGGCCCCCAGACCCGCGCCCACCGAGAGCGAGGGGGCGAAGATCCCGCCCGGGATGCCGCTGAGATAAGAGAGCCAGGTGGCCGCCATCTTCCAGAACGGATAGGTCGGGTCCGCGGCGGCGGCGCCGTCGACCAGGCGCCGCGCCTCCTCGTAGCCCGTGCCCCAGGCCGCGTGGCCCGAGGCGAAGCCGACGGCGACGAGCCCGGCCCCCGCGAGCGCCGCGAGCAGCACGGGCCGCGCGGCGAGCGGCCGCGGCAGGTGGCGCGTGCCCCAGATCAGGCCGCGGCTGAAGACGCCGCCGAGCAGCCCGCCGACGACGCCGCACACCGGCACCGCCAGCCAGCCCTCGAGCGTGGGCGGCAGGGTCGCGGCCGTCTGCCCGAAATAGGTGTAGGGGCCCTGGAGCACGAGCGAGGCGAGGCCGGCGACGATCACGGCCACGAGGATGATGCCGTTGGTGCGCTCCTCGAAGCTGCGGCTGAGCTCCTCGATGGCGAAGATGAGACCGGCGAGCGGCGTGTTGAAGGCGGCGGCGATGCCCGCCGCGCCGCCGGCGAGGATCAGGCCGCGCTCGATCTCGTGGCGCGGCTGCGGCACCAGGCCGCGGATCGAGTAGAGGATGCCGGCGCCGACGTGCACCGTCGGGCCCTCGCGGCCGATGGAGGCACCGCACAGCATCCCCGCGAGGGTGAGCCCGATCTTGCCGAGCGCCGCCCGCAGCGAGAGCAGGCGTGCCCGCTGCGCGCCGTCGTACATCTCGAGCGCGGCCATCGCCTGGGGAATCCCGCTGCCCTCGGTCCCCGCGAACCAGCGCTTGGTGGTCCAGGCGACAGCGGCCAGACCGAGTGGTGTCATTAGCACGGGCGCCCATGGCCAGTGCTCCACGACGAGGCGGAAGGCCGCGTTGGCGTGCTCGGCGCCGACCGCGAAGGCCACGGCCGCCGCCCCGAGCAGCGCGCCGCCCGCCCAGAATGCGAGCCGCGTGCGCCACGCGCGCAGCGAAAGGAAGGCGATGCGCGGGTCT
>WGBS01000323.1 GCA_015494165.1 Gammaproteobacteria bacterium
ACCTCCGGCAGGTCAAGGTCGCCTGCCGCAGCTGCACCCTCCACGAGCTGTGCCTGCCGCTCGGCATCGAGGGCGAGGAGCTCGAGCGCCTCGACCGCATCATCCGACGGCGGCGCCCGCTCGCGCGCGGCGAGCACCTCTTCCGCCGCGGCGAGCCCTTCCGGGCCCTGTACGCGGTGCGCTCGGGCGCGATCAAGACCTACACGCTCGACGAGGGCGGGCGCGAGCAGGTGACGGGCTTCCACCTGCCGGGCGAGCTGGTGGGGCTGGATGCGATCGGCGAGGGTCGGCACCCGCTGGCCGCGCGCGCGCTCGAGCGCACCAGCGTGTGCGAGATCCCCTTCGAGCGCCTCGAGCCGCTCACGGCCGAGATCCCGGGCCTGCGCCGCCAGCTCCTGCGCCTGATGAGCCGCGAGCTGGTGGAGGACGAGGCGCACCTCGCGCTGCTAGGCCAGCGCGACGCCGAGGGGCGGCTCGCCGCCTTTCTGCTGAGCCTGTCGCAGCGCTATGCCCGGCGCGGCTTCTCGGCGCGCGAGTTCCGCCTGCCCATGTCGCGCACCGACCTCGCGAGCTACCTCGGCCTCGCCGTGGAGACCGTGAGCCGCCTCTTCACGCGCTTCCAGGGCGAGGGCCTGCTCGAGGCCGAGCGCAAGCGGGTGCGCCTGCGCGACCTCGAGGGTCTGCGCGCGCTCGCCGCCGGCGGCGAGCGGGCCCCCTGCCAGCGTGGCGCCTGAGCGCCCCTGTTATTGACCTTTATCAATCCCTGCTGCCCGCCGCCGAGGCATAGTCTCCGCCCGGCCTGTGCGGGGGTCGCCGGCGCCAGGCCCCGGGCGAGCGACGCGGCGACACGGGTCAACGAGGGGAGGATCAGGAACATGCGCATCCGGCACCTGACGGGGGCGGC
Source organism: Gammaproteobacteria bacterium (assembly GCA_015494165.1). Classification (GTDB taxonomy): domain Bacteria; phylum Pseudomonadota; class Gammaproteobacteria; order S144-34; family S144-34; genus S144-34. Next base: position 905 of record WGBS01000323.1, read on the forward strand.
GGGGGCCGCGCTCCTGCTGGCGGTCTCGGCGGCGGCGCACGCCGCGGGACCCTGGTTCGTCCGCTTCGGCATCACCCACATCGCGCCCAACGACGACTCGGACCGTCCGCCGCTGCTCGCCGCGGGCAGCAAGGTGAGCGTGGACGGCGACACGGGGCTGTCGGTCGCCATCGGCCGCTTCCTGACGGACCACGTGGCGGTGGAGGTGCTCGGGGCGCTGCCCTTCGAGCACGACATCAAGGGCGCGGGCAGCATCGCCTCGCTGGGCACGGTGGCGACGGCCAAGCAGCTCCCGCCCACGGTCACGCTCCAGTACCACTTCTCGCCGCAGGCGGCCTTCAGCCCCTATGCGGGCCTCGGGCTGAACTACACTTTCTTCTTCGACATCGAGACCAAGGGGGCGCTCGCCGGCACCTCGCTCGATCTCGACAGCTCCTGGGGGGCGGCGCTGCAGCTCGGCGCCGACTTCCGCCTCGCCGGCGACTGGCTGGGCAACGTCGACGTGCGCTGGATCGACATCGACACCGAGGCGAGCGGCTCGGCCACCGGCACCTTCGACGTCCAGATCGACCCCTGGGTCGTGACCGTGGGGGTGGGGCGCCGCTTCTGAGGCGCCCGCCCCCCTCCCGCATCCGCGCAGCAGGAGGTAGGCAATGAGCAGCAGCGCGACGGCAGAGACCTACAACTACAAGGTCGTCCGCCAGTTCACGATCATGACCGTGGTCTGGGGGATCGTGGGCATGGCGGTGGGCGTGCTGATCGCCGCCCAGCTCGTCTGGCCCGAGCTGAGCTTCGGCGTCCCCTGGCTGACCTACAGCCGCCTGCGGCCGCTGCACACCAACGCCGTGATCTTCGCCTTCGGCGGCTCGGCGCTCTTCGCCACCAGCTACTACGTCGTCCAGCGCACCTGCCAGGTGCGCCTGTTCTCGGACAAGCTGGCGGCCTTCACCTTTTGGGGCTGGCAGGCGGTGATCGTGGGCGCAGCCATCACGCTGCCGCTCGGCATCACCACCAGCAAGGAGTACGCCGAGCTCGAGTGGCCGCTGGACCTGCTGATCACGGTGGTCTGGGTGGCCTACGCCATCGTCTTCTTCGGCACCATCCTCAGGCGCCGCACGCAGCACATCTACGTCGCGAACTGGTTCTACGGCGCCTTCATCCTCACCATCGCGCTGCTGCACGTGGTCAACAGCGCCGAGGTGCCGGTCTCCTGGTTCAAGTCCTACTCGGTCTACGCCGGCGCCATCGACGCCATGGTGCAGTGGTGGTACGGCCACAACGCCGTCGGCTTCTTCCTCACCGCCGGCTTCCTCGGAATGATGTACTACTTCGTGCCGAAGCAGGCGGGACGGCCCGTCTACTCCTACCGCCTGAGCGTGGTGCACTTCTGGGCCCTGATCTCGCTCTACATGTGGGCGGGGCCGCACCACCTGCACTACACGGCGCTGCCCGACTGGGCGCAGACGCTCGGCATGATCTTCTCGCTCATGCTGATCGCGCCCTCCTGGGGCGGCATGATCAACGGCATCATGACGCTCTCGGGCGCCTGGCACAAGCTGCGCACCGACCCCATCATCCGCTTCCTCATCGTGTCGCTGTCCTTCTACGGCATGTCGACCTTCGAGGGGCCGATGATGTCCATCAAGACGGTCAACGCCCTCTCGCATTACACCGACTGGACCATCGGCCATGTGCACTCGGGCGCCCTCGGCTGGGTGGGGCTCGTGACCATCGGCTCGGTCTACGTGCTGCTGCCGCGGCTGTTCGGGCGCGAGCAGATGCACTCGATCAAGGCGATCGAGGCCCACTTCTGGCTGGCGACCATCGGCATCGTGCTCTACATCGCCTCCATGTGGATCGCCGGCGTCATGCAGGGCCTCATGTGGCGGGCCGTCAACGACGACGGCACCCTCACCTACAGCTTCGTCGAGAGCCTGAAGGCCATGTACCCGTACTACACGGTGCGCCTCCTCGGAGGCGTGCTCTACCTCGCGGGCATGCTGATCATGGCCTGGAACGTGTGGAAGACGGTCTCGGGGGCGCGGCCAGTCGAGGCGCCGGTGCCCCAGGCCGCCTGAGGGGGATACGCCTATGGCCACGCATGAGGTGATCGAGAAGAACACCGGCCTGCTGGTGGTCTTCATCCTGCTCGTGGTGAGCATCGGCGGCCTCGTCGAGATCGTGCCGCTGTTCTTCCTCGACCAGACCACCAAGCCGGTCGAGGGGCTCAAGCCCTACTCGGCGCTGGAGCTCGAGGGGCGCGACATCTACATCCGCGAGGGCTGCTACGTGTGCCACTCGCAGATGATCCGGCCCTTCCGCGCCGAGACCGAGCGCTACGGGCACTACTCGGTCGCGGGCGAGTTCGTCTACGACCACCCCTTCCAGTGGGGCTCGAAGCGCACCGGCCCCGATCTCGCCCGCGTCGGCGGTCGCTACAGCGACGAGTGGCACCGCGTGCACCTGATGAACCCGCGCGACGTGGTGCCCGAGTCGAACATGCCGGCCTTCCCGTGGCTCGCCGAGCGCGTGCTCGACGGCAAGCTCACCGCCCGCAAGATGCGCGTGCTGCGCAGCCTTGGGGTGCCCTACACCGACGAGCAGATCGCCAAGGCCCGGGAGGAGGTGGCGGGCAAGACCGAGCTCGACGCCCTCATCGCCTATCTCCAGAGCCTCGGCCGCGCCATCCAGTCGCGGAGGTGAGCGCCGTGGGCGGGATCGACTGGGGCACGGTGCAGGGCGTCGTGACCGCCGTGCTGATCGTGGTGTACGCCGGCATCTTCGCGTGGGCCTGGAGCCCCGCGCGCCGGAAGGCTTTCGCCGAGGCCGCGCGCGCCCCCCTCGAGGAGGAGGCGGCGGCCGCCGACGGGGGGAGAGACCATGAGTGACTGGCTGAGCTGGTACATCACCATCCTCACGCTGGGCAACATCGCCGCCTGCTGGTGGCTGATCCGCTGGACCTCGAAGGCGCGCCCGGGCGAGGCCGCCGTGGGCGAGACCACGGGGCACGTCTGGGACGGCGACCTCAAGGAGTACAACAACCCGTTGCCGCGCTGGTGGCTGGGGCTGTTCTACATCACCATCGTCTTCTCCCTCGTCTATCTCGCCCTCTACCCCGGCCTCGGCAATTGGAAGGGGCTGCTCGGCTGGACCTCGACCGGGCAGTACGAGGAGGAGGTGAAGGAGGCCGAGGCCAGGTACGGGCCCATCTTCCAGCGCTACGCGAAGATGACGCCCGCGGCGCTCGCCGCCGACGAGAAGGCGATGGCCTCGGGGCGGCGGCTCTTCATGACCTACTGCGCCGTGTGCCACGGCTCGGACGCGCGCGGCGGCCCCGGCTTCCCCAACCTCACGGACGACGACTGGCTGTGGGGCGGCGACTTCGAGACCATCAAGAAGACCATCCTCGACGGGCGTCAGGCCATGATGCCCGCCTGGGGCAAGACCCTCGGCGAGCGCGGCGTGGAGGAGGTGGCCGCCTACGTGCTGAGCCTCTCGGGGCGCAGCGCCGACCCGGCGCTGGTCGAGGCCGGGCGCGCGAAGTTCCGCACCTACTGCGCGGCCTGCCACGGCCCCGAGGGCAAGGGCAACCCGCTGATGGGCGCGCCCAACCTCACCGACGACGTGTGGCTCTACGGCGGCTCGCCCGAGACGATCAAGGAGACCATCCGCAACGGGCGCAAGGGCCGCATGCCGGCGCATCGCGCGCTGCTCGGCGAGGAGAAGGCGCACCTGCTCGCCGCCTACGTCTGGAGCCTGTCGCGGCGGGAGGCGGCGCGGTGAGCGCGGCGGCACGGCCGCAGGCCGGCGACGAGGCGCTGCCCCTGGTGCAGCGCCTCGTCTCGGTGCTGTGGCCCTCCTTCCTCGTGGCGGGCCTCGGCACCGTGGGGCTGTTCACGGCCTTCGACCCGCGCGAGATCGGCCAGTGCCTCGGGCACGAGGTCGACCGCCTCGGCGCCTACACCATGGGCTTCTTCGCCCTGTGGGCGCTGACGGCGTTGTCCAGCGCGCTCACCTGCTACTTCCGGCGTCCCTGCCACACGCCGCGCGAGACGGAGGACTGACGATGGAGGCCCTCGAGATCCTCTTCGGAAGCTGGATCGGGATCCTGTCGCTCGTCACCGTGGTCGGCTCGATCGTGATCATCGGCGTGCTGGCCGCGGTCGGCCTGCGCAAGGCGCGCGAGGGCACGCGCGGGCCATGAGCGCCGAGCCGGCCAAGGCGGCCGCCGGCGGCCGCGCGGCGCGGCGTGCCGCGGCGCAGCCGCCCGAGATCGAGCAGGAGCTCTACGCGCGCCGGCGCAAGATCTACCCGCGCCAGGTGCACGGCACCTTCGCGCGCCTGCGGCTCGCAGGCGTGCTCGTGCTGCTCGGCATCTACTACCTCCTGCCGTGGGTGCCGTGGGAGGGCCGCCAGGCGGTGCTCTTCGACCTGCCGGCGCGCAAGTTCTACATCTTCGACCTGGTCTTCTGGCCCCAGGACTTCTTCTACCTCGCGCTGCTGCTGATCCTCGCCGCCTACGCGCTGTTCTTCTTCACCACGCTCGCCGGGCGCCTGTGGTGCGGCTACGCCTGCCCGCAGACCGTGTGGACCGAGGTGTTCATGTGGATCGAGCGCAAGGTCGAGGGCGACCGCATGCAGCGCATGAAGCTCGACCAGGCGCCGTGGGACGCCCGCAAGATCCGCATCAAGGCCACCAAGCACACGCTGTGGGCCCTGTTCGCGCTGTGGACGGGCTTCACCTTCGTCGGCTACTTCACGCCCATCACCGAGCTCTGGGACAAGGCGCTGGCGCTCTCCACCGGGCCGTGGGAGACCTTCTGGATCCTCTTCTACGGCTTCGCGACCTGGGGCAACGCCGGCTTCATGCGCGAGCAGGTGTGCATCTACATGTGCCCCTACGCGCGCTTCCAGAGCGCGATGTTCGACCGCGACACGCTCATCATCTCCTACGACGCGCGGCGCGGCGAGCCGCGCGGCCCGCGCCGCCGCGGCGTGGACCCGCGCGAGCTCGGCCTCGGCGACTGCATCGACTGCACCCTGTGCGTGCAGGTGTGCCCGGTGGGCATCGACATCCGCGACGGGCTCCAGTACCAGTGCATCGGCTGCGCGGCCTGCATCGACGTCTGCGACGAGGTCATGGAGAAGATGGGCTACCCCAAGGGGCTCATCCGCTACACGACGCAGAACGCCCTCGAGGGCAGGCCCACGCGCATCCTGCGCCCGCGCGTCGTGGTCTACGGCGCGTTGCTGGTGCTCTTCAGCGTGCTCCTGGTATGGTCGGTGGCGACGCGCCCGCTGCTCGGCCTCGACGTGATCCGCGACCGCAACGCCCTCTACCGCGAGACCGTCGAGGGCCTGATCGAGAACGTCTACACGCTCAAGATCCTCAACAAGGACGAGCGCGCGCACCGCATCCGCATCCGTGCCGAGGGCCTCGAGGGCCTGCGCGTGCTGACCGACCCGCAGATCGAGGCCCCGCCCGGCAAGGTCATCGCCGTGCCCGCGCGCCTGCGGGCTCCGCGCGCCTCGCTCCCGGGCCGCGTCGCCACCGTGCGCCTGATCGCCGAGGCCGCCGACGCGCCGGCGCTGCGGGCCGAGGAGGAGGCGCGCTTCCTCGGCCCCGGCGCGCGCCGCTGAGCAGAGGGGAGGCGAGCGACGATGCACCATCCCGCCCCGGAACGGCCACGGCCCTGGTACCGCGAGCCCTGGCCGTGGGTGCTGATCGCGATCCCGCTGAGCGCGGTGCTCGGCGGCATCGCCACCGCCTGGATCGCGGCCGAGACGAGCGACGGCCTGGTCGTCGACGACTACTACCGCCAGGGCCTCGCCATCAACCGCGTGCTCGAGCGCGAGCGCCGCGCGCGCGAGCTCGGCGTCGGCGCCCAGGTGGTGTTCACGGCCGGGCGCGTGCGCGTGGTGCTGCGCGGGGCGGCGCCGCCGAAGATCCGCCTGCGGCTGCTGCACCCGACGCGCGAGGGCCACGACCGCGAGCTGCTGCTCGCAGGGACGGGCGGCGTGTACGAGGGCGCCCTCGAGGGGCTCGTGCCCGCCTACTGGCACGTGCAGCTCGAGCCCGCCGACCGGAGCTGGGTGCTCAAGGGCCGCGTGCGGCTCCCCGCCCCCGAGGCCGTGCTCTCGCTCGGCGCCGGCGGCGCGCTCGCAGCACGCTGACGGCCCCCCTTCCTGACCTGTCATCTGCCATGTCATGACCCGTCATGACGCCCGCTGCGGACGGCGGTCCGCAAGCGGCCGAAACCGCTGTCGGGACGGACGTGGCATGCATGCTGCAAGCCTCCGGCGGGACCTGACTTGCGCCTGCCGCACCGATGGTCCACTGTGGCGGGCACCACGCCCCCGGGAGGAAGCGCGACATGGCCCATATCGTCATCCTCGGCGCCGGCATCGGCGGCCTGCCGGCCGCCTACGACATGCGCGCGGCGCTCGACCGCAGCCACCGCGTCACCGTGGTCAACGCCACCGACCACTTCCAGTTCGTGCCCTCGAACCCCTGGGTGGGCGTGGGCTGGCGCGAGCGGCGCCAGATCACGCTGCCGCTCGCGCCGGCGCTCGGCCGCAAGGGCATCGAGCTCGTCGTCGGCGAGGTCGCCCGCATCGACACCGAGGCGAGCCGCCTCGAGCTCGCCGACGGCGGGCACGTCGACTACGACTATCTCGTCATTGCCACCGGCGCCAAGCTCGCCTTCGACGAGGTCCCGGGCTCGGGGCCCCACGGCGGCCACACGCATTCGATCTGCACGGTCGACCACGCCGAGCTGGCGCACGAGGGCTACCGGCGGCTCCTCGAGCGGCCCGGCCCCGTCGTCGTGGGCGCCATGCCCTTCGCGAGCTGCTTCGGGCCCGCCTACGAGTACGCCTTCATCCTCGACACCGACCTGCGCCGCCGCCGCCTGCGCGACCGCGTGCCCATGACCTTCGTCACCAGCGAGCCCTACATCGGCCATCTCGGCCTCGGCGGCGTGGGCGACTCCAAGGGCATGCTCGAGCACGAGCTGCGCCAGCGCCACATCCAGTGGATCACCAACGCGCGCGTGACGCGGGTCGAGGAGGGCGTCATGCACGTCGAGGAGCTCGGCGAGGACGGCGCGGTGCGCCGCACCCACGAGCTGCCCTTCGCCTACTCGATGATGATCCCGGCCTTCCGCGGCGTGGACGCGGTCGCCACGGTCGAGGGGCTGTGCAACCCGCGCGGCTTCGTGCTCGTCGACGAGCACCAGCGCAGCCCCAAGCACCCGAACATCTACGCCGCCGGGGTGTGCATCGCCATCCCGCCCGTGGAGCAGACGCCGGTGCCCACCGGCCCGCCCAAGACGGGCTACATGATCGAGTCCATGGTCACGGCCATCGTCGAGAACATCAAGGCCGAGCTCGCCGGCGGCGAGCCCTACGCGCGCGCCACCTGGAACGCGGTGTGCCTCGCCGACATGGGCGACACCGGAGCGGCCTTCGTGGCGCTGCCGCAGATCCCGCCGCGCAACGTCAACTGGTTCAAGAAGGGCAAGTGGGTGCACCTCGCCAAGGTCGGCTTCGAGAAGTACTTCCTCTACAAGATGAAGCGCGGGAGCGCCGAGCCGGTCTTCGAGCGCTATCTCCTCAAGGTCTTCGGCGTCCCGCGCCTCAAGGAGGCGGGCTGAGCGCCCGCGGGCGCGCCGTCTCTCCGGGCCGCGCGCGGGCGAGAAGCCGGCCGTCGGGGGTGAGGCAGCGCACCTCGCGGAGCCCTTCGGGCAGCCGCGCCGCGGGCACGGGCCGCACGGCCACCGGATAGGTGAGCACCTGCGCGACGAGGGCGTCGGGCGGCGGCGCCTCGTGGTGGACCACGATCTCGACCGTGCCGCCGGGCCGCACCCGCACCGAGCGGACCTCCACGCGGTAGCCTGCGGTGGGAGCGGTCCCCAGGAAGACGACGGCGGCGGGCAGCGCGCCGTCGGCCAGCCGCGCGCGGACCGCCTCGGCGGCCGGCGGCGGCAGGCGCGCCAGGTAGGCCGCGAGCGCCTCGCGGTCGGTGAGCAGGGCGCAGGCCGCGTCCGGAAAGGGGCCCGCGGCCCGGGCGGCGCGCGGGGCGCACGCCACCGCCGCGTGCGCGACGAGCGCCACCGCGGCGAGCGCGGCCGCAACGCGCCGGCTCATCGCGGCACCTTGTCCGCGGGGATGGCGATGGGCCGCCACTCGGGGCTGTGCGGGTGGCGCCGCTCGCGCCCGAGGGCGATCAGGCGCCGCACCTCCTCTGGGAAGCGGGCGTCACCGCGGATCTCCGTCAGCTCGTAGCGCACGGGCACCGTCAGCGTGGGCCCGGCGTTGCCGTAGGTGGGCAGGACGATCTCGCGGTCGAGACTGGTGCGCTCGCGCCCCTGGCGCAGGGCGTCGAGCACCGCGAGCAGCACCGGCTCGCCCGCGGCGGCGTCGAGAAAGGTCTCCATCTCGCGCGTGCGGCTCATGATCCCCGACGGCTCGTAGTCCGAGGGCTGGCGCTGGCGGTGGCCGAAGATGCCCTCGGGGTCGGAGTAGATGTCGGCGTGGTACGAGGCGGGCGGCGGCATGTCGGACCAGACGACGATGGCCGGCAGGTGGCGGCCGTCGCGCGCCTTTCCGAGGATCACATAGGCGCAGCTGCGTGGCGGCAGCGGCGTGACCCCGAGGGGACCGACATAGCCGCCGACGAAGCCCATCATCGGCAGCATCGGCATCACGGGGCCCTGCTGCGTCTGCGGCCCGCCCGTCACCTGGAGCGTGCCGCAGTAGCTGAAGCGCTCCAGGGCGTGCGCGGGTGCGGTGGCGATCAGGCTCAGCACGAGCAGCGCGGCGAGTCGTCTCACGGCCTTTCCTCCTCTGTGGCGTCCGGGGCGCCGCCGGCCGCGGGGCCGGCGAGCGCCAGGTATTCGGCGTCATGGTCGGGCCCGGGCGCGGCCAGCGTGACGCGGATGCGCGGCGGCCAGCCCGAAAGCGTCTCCCAACGCGGGCCTTCGTCGTCGCCGCGCCAGGGGCGCTCGGCCTGCCAGCGCGCGGACGAGGCCGGCAGCGGCAGGGCGACCGCGGGCCCGTCCCCGTCGAGGGGCGCGAGGGCGCCGTCGGCGCGCAGGCGCCACCAGCGCCCGTCGCCCAGCGCCACGGGCGGCTCGTGCACGCGCCCGCGCGCGAGCACCGTCCAGCGCACCCGCCCGATGCCGGCCTCCACGCGCCCGGGCCGCGTGGTGCGCAGCGCCCGCCAGCGCCCTTCGGGCCCCACGAGCACGGCGGCGATGTCCGAGATGCCCTGCGCGCCGGGCTCGTGCGCGTTCACGTCCACGCGCGCGTGGCGCCCGAAGCAGCGGGCGCGCTCGAGGTAGGGCGGGCGCGGGACCACGAGCCCGGTGCCTTCGGCGAGCGTCTCGAGCGGCACGCGCACCTCCCAGCGCGGCGGGCTCCCGAGGCGCCGGACGACCAGCGCCTCGCCGTCGCGGCTGCCGTGGGCGACGAGGAAGGCGCCGTCGCCGCAGGGCTCGAGCGCCAGCACGCCGGGGTCCGCGAGCGGCAGGCCCTTGGGCGGGCGCACCACGAGGTCCGGCGGCGCGGCGAGGCGCGCGCGCGCCGCCTCCGGATCGAGCGGCAGCAGCCGCAGCGCCCAGCCGTCACCCGCGCGCGTGCGCACCACGTGGGCCACGCGCGGTCCCGAGCGCGCGCGGCGGTCTCCTTCCGCCCCGCGCGCGGCCGTCTCGCGGTCGAGGAGCGCGCCCAAGGCGTCCGGCACCCCCGGCGCGGGGAGCCGCGCACGCGCGAAGCGCACCGGCGGCGCGGCCGCGACCGAGATCGCCGCCGCCGCGCGCAGCGGGCCCGCGCGCAGCTCGATGCGGTGCGGGCCCGGCGGGAGCGGGCCCAGCGCCAGCCGGTGCCAGGCCGCGCCCGTGAGCCGCGCGACGGGCCGGCCGTCCACCTCGAGGCGCGCCGCGAGCGGGCCGAGGGCGATGAGCCATCCGCGCTGCTCCCAGCTCTCGTAGCGGAAGCCCGGCCCCCAGGCGACGGCGCGCGCGAGCACGACCGGGCGGGGGCCGGTCACCGCCCCGTCCGGCGGGGCGAGGAGCTCGAGCTGCGCCCCGGGCGGCACGGGCACGGTGCAGCCCGCGGCGGCGAGCGCCGCCAGCGCCACGAGCGCGAGCCCTGCCTGCCTTCCGGCCATCAGCGCACCGGCGCCGCCAGCAGCGCCTGGACCACGCCCCAGGCGCTCCAGTAGAGCGCGCTCCACAGCAGCCAGTGGGCGAAGGCGGCGCGGCCGCGCCCGCACACGAGGGCGAAGACGATCGCCGGCGCGAGCGGCGCCAGGATCAGCCCGAAGGGGCCCGGCAGCAGCACGCCCGCCGTCACGCCCGGCCACAGGCCGAGGTGGGCCACCAGCACGGCCGTCCGCCGCTCCCGGGGCGTCAGCCGCGCGGCGGTCCAGGCGAGCGCCGCGCCCGCGAGCGGGAGCAGCGCGCCGGGCCCGAAGGCGGGCGCCATCACCGCCGCCGCCGCGAGCGCGGGCGGCGCGAGCAGGGCCGCGGGCAGTGCGGTGCGCGCGCTCATCCCCGGGCGAGGATCACCTCCACGCGCCGGTTGCGCGCGCGGTTCGCGTCGGAGTCGTTCGGCACCACGGGGCGCGTCTCGCCGAAGCCCTTCGGCCGCAGGCGCTTCGGGTCCACGCCGAGGCGGGCGAGCTCGAGCGCGACCACGTGGGCGCGCAGCTCCGAGAGCACCTGGTTGAAGCGCTCGGGCCCGACGTCGTCGGTGTGGCCCTCGACCCGCACCGTGCCCTTGCGCAGCCGGGCGAGCCGCGCGAGCTTCTCCAGCGTCTGCCGCGCGCCCGGCTTGAGGTCCCACCTGCCGAGGTCGAACAGGATCGCCTCCGAGAGCGTCACCTTCACGCCCTCCGGGGTCTCCACCGCGCCCAGCTCGCGCATCAGGTCCTTCTCCGCCTCGGGGCGCGGCTCCGGGCGCGAGTAGGCGGCAACGCGGATGTCGCCGACCAGCACGGGCGCGTCGGCATAGGGGACCTTGGTCTCGTAATGCCTGTAGAAGTACAGCGAGAGGCCCGCAATGGGCTCTTTCGGGCGGAAGGGACGGTGGCCGATGCGCTCGCCGTCCAGGAAGAAGCGCACCTGGCCGCGGCGCACCTGGACCGCGACGCGGTGGATGGCGCCTTTGCGCGTGCGGGCGTGCAGACCGAAACGCACGCGCCCCGGGGTGTTCCGGGCCCCGAAGCCGCTCGGTTCGCGGTGGCAGGCGAGGTGGCCGCCGAGGAAGGCGCCGTCCACGTAGGCGTTGGGATTCGTGTCGAACTCGCGCACGCGCGCAGCGCTGTGGAGCCGGAACTCCACGAAGGGGCAACCCTCCTCGGCGATCCAGACCGGAAACTCCAGGGAGAACTCCGGCGGCAGCGGCTGCGGCAGGCGCACGTACACCGCCGTGCCCTTCTCCAGCGGCCGGATCCAGATGCGGTCCTTGAAGCGCGCGCACTCGTAGGCCCCGCGCGGCGCCTCCAGGCCCTCGGCGTACTCGCCCACGGGGCAGGCGGCGAGCCGGGTCTCGAACAGCACCCGGTCGCCCGGCTCGAAGCGGTAGCGCTCGGCGGCGCCCTCGATGCGCGCGGCCTGCGCCGCGCCGGCGAGGGCGAGCAGGGCCGCCGCCCCGGCGGCGGCGGCGCGCATCGAACGTCTTCTCATCGCTGCTCCTCCTTCGGTCTTCTCACGGGCGCCCGGGCGGACCCGCTCTGCCGGATCCGCGGGCTCTGCGGGGCGGCGGCCCGCTCAGCGGCAGGGCCGCCCGCCGCCCTTTCCGTAGATGCCCTCGTAGCCGCCGTTGTCGGCGACGATGCTCTGGGTGCGGGCGCCGCCGCTGCCGGCGGGGGCCTTGCCGTAGATGCTCTCGTAGCCGCCGTTGTCGGCGACGATGCTCTGGGTGCGGGCGCCTCCGCCGGCGGGGGCCCTGCCGAAGATGCTCTCGTAGCCGCCGTTGTCGGCCACGATGCTCTGCGTGCGCGCGCACGGGCCGGAGGGGCCGGCCGCCGCGGCGGCGCCGGCGGCGAGCAGCCCGGCCAGGGCGAGCGCGGCCGCGGCGCGGGCGGCATGGGTCGCGCGGCGGCCCGTCCGGTTCCGGCTCGGAAGGTTCCGATGGCGGTGGTGCGTCATGGCGGTTTCCTCCCCTTGCTGCCTTTCCGGCGCGAGATTCTGCCGGCGCCGGCTGAACCCGTCCTGAAC
>WGBS01000324.1 GCA_015494165.1 Gammaproteobacteria bacterium
CACCGGCTCGTAGGCCTCGGGCAGCGCGGCGGCGGCCGCCTCGCTGCGGGCGAAGCCCACCCGCAGGGGGGCGTCGATGGCCAGCGTCATCGGCTCCAGGCAGCGCTGGCACACCAGGCGCACGCGCGCGCGCACGCGCCCCGTGGCGTGGGGCACGCCGGCCGCGTCGAGGGCGAAGCCGAGCTCCGCCTCGGCGTCGCCCTCGAGGGCGGACACCGCCTCGGCCAGACGCGGGAGGCTCGCCACCGCGACCGTGCCGCGCAGCGTGCGCCCCTGGCGCGCCAGGCGGTAGGGCTCGACGCGCTCGGGCAGCAGCGGGTCCGGCATAAGCAGGCAATGCTAGCGGCCGCCCCCTTGCGTGTCAAAGGCTTGGCGGGAAACGCGTCGGCGCCCGCTTGACACCCGCGACCCCCTCCCGTACCTAGGCAGCTTCAGGGGGGAAGGCCCGGCCCTTGATCCGCAAGCTCCTCATCGCCAACCGCGGGGAGATCGCCGTGCGCATCGCGCGCGCCTGCGCGGAGGCCGGCGTGCGCTCGGTGGCCGTCTACACCGACGCCGACCGCCACGCCCTCCACGTGCGCAAGGCGGACGAGGCCTACCACCTGGGCCCGGATTCCGCGGGCGGATATCTCAACGTACAGCGCATCGTCAACCTCGCGCGCGAGACGGGCTGCGACGCCGTCCACCCGGGCTACGGCTTCCTCGCCGAGAGCCCGGCCCTGGCCGAACGCTGCGCCGCGGCCGGGCTGCGCTTCATCGGTCCCCCGCCCGGGGTGATCCGCACGGCGGGCGACAAGCTCGCCGCGCGCCGTGCCGTGGCCGCCGCCGGCGTCCCGGTCGTGCCCGGCGGCGAGCGGGCGCTGGCCGACGCCGGCGAGGCGGCGGCGCTCGCCGCCGAGGTCGGCTACCCCGTCATGCTCAAGGCCACGGCCGGCGGCGGCGGGCGCGGGATCCGCCTCTGCCGGGACGAGACCGAGCTGCGGCGCGCGTGGGACCGGGTCGTCTCCGAGGCCGGCAAGGCCTTCGGGCGCAGCGAGATCTACCTGGAGCGCTGCATCGCGCGGCCGCGCCACATCGAGGTGCAGATCCTCGCCGACGCGCACGGGCGCGTGCTGCACCTGTGGGAGCGCGACTGCTCGATCCAGCGCCGCCACCAGAAGCTGATCGAGATCGCCCCCTCGCCGCAGCTCGACGCCGAGCGGCGCGCGCGCGTGTGCGCGCTCGCGGTGCGCGCGGCCGAGGCGCTCGGCTACGTCAACGCCGGCACCATCGAGTTCCTCCTGGACCAGAAGGGCGAGTTCCACTTCCTGGAGGTCAACCCGCGCCTGCAGGTCGAGCACCCCGTCACCGAGGAGATCACGGGCATCGACATCGTGCAGGCGCAGCTCGCGGTGGCTGCCGGCGAGCGCCTGCCGTGGCGCCAGGAGGAGATCGTCCCGCGCGGCATGGCGATGGAGCTGCGCATCAACGCCGAGGACCCGCGCAACGACTTCCTGCCGAGCTTCGGGCGCATCACGCGCTACTTCGCCCCGGGCGGCCCCGGGGTGCGCACCGACGGCGCCATCTATACCGGCTATGTGATCCCGCCCTACTACGACTCGCTGTGCGTCAAGCTCGTGGTGTGGGCGCCGGACTGGGAGGCGCTCCTGCGCCGCGCGCTGCGCGCCCTCGACGACATCGGCGTGCACGGCGTGCGCACCACCATCCCCTTCCACCGCGAGGTGCTGCGCCACCCGGCCTTCCGGAGCGGGCGCTTCGACACCGGCTTCGTGGAGGCGCACCCGGAGCTCACCCGCTATTCCGTGCGGCGGCCGCCGCGCGAGCTCGCCGCGGCCGTCGCCGCGGCGCTGGCGGCGAGGATGGGGCTGTGAGTGCACCGGTGCACGTCACGGAGGTGGTGCTGCGCGACGGCCACCAGTGCCTCATCGCCACGCGCATGCGCACCGAGGACATGCTGCCCGCCTGCGAGCGGCTCGACCGTGCCGGCTTCTGGTCGCTCGAGGCCTGGGGCGGGGCGACCTTCGACGCCTGCATGCGCTACCTGCACGAGGACCCATGGGTGCGGCTGCGCCGCCTGCGCGAGGCCCTGCCCTCGAGCCGCATCCAGATGCTGCTGCGGGGGCAGAACCTCCTCGGCTACCGCCACTACCCCGACGACGTGGTGCGTGCCTTCGTCGCGCGCGCGGCTGCCAACGGGGTGGACGTCTTCCGCATATTCGATGCCCTCAACGACCTGCGCAACCTCCGCACCGCCATCGAGGCCGTGAAGGCCGCGGGCAGGCACGCGCAGGGGGCGATCTGCTACACCGTGAGCCCCGTGCACACGATCGAGCAGTTCGTCGAGCAGGCCCTCGAGCTCGAGGCCATGGGCTGCGACTCCGTGGCCATCAAGGACATGGCCGGGCTGCTGACGCCGTCGGCCGCCGAGGCCCTGGTCTCGCGCCTGGTCGCGCGCCTGCGCGTGCCCGTGCACCTGCACACGCACGCGACCTCGGGGCTCGCCGCCATGTGCCACCTGAAGGCCATCGAGGCCGGGTGCCGCCACGTCGACACCGCCATCTCGGCCTTCGCCGGGGGGGCCAGCCATCCCCCGACCGAGAGCCTGGTGGCAGCGCTGCGCGACACGCCGTGGGATACCGGCCTCGACCTCGAGCTGCTGCAGGAGATCGGCGCCCATTTCGCCGAGGTGCGCAAGCGCTACCGCCGCTTCGAGAGCGAGTGGACCGGGGTCGACACGCGCGTGCACGTCACGCAGGTGCCGGGCGGCATGATCTCCAACCTGCACGCCCAGCTCAAGGCGCAGGGGGCGCTCGGGCGCATGAACGAGGTCCTGGCCGAGATCCCGCGCGTGCGCGAGGACCTCGGCTACCCGCCGCTGGTGACGCCCACCTCGCAGATCGTCGGCACCCAGGCGGTGCTCAACGTGCTCACGGGCGAGCGCTACAAGACCGTGACCAACGAGGTCAAGGCCTATCTGCTCGGGCGCTACGGGCGCCCGCCGGGGCCCGTGAACCCGGCGGTGCGGCGCCTGGCGATCGGCGACGAGACGCCCATCGAGTGCCGCCCGGCCGACCTCCTGGACGACGAGCTCGAGGCCCTGCGCGAGCAGGTCGCAGACGTCGCGCGCGGCGAGGAGGACGTGCTGAGCTACGCCATGTTCCCGGAGGTCGCGCGCGAGTTCCTGCAGGCGCGCAACACCGGGACCCTGCGTCCCGAGCCGCTCGAGCCCGAGCCCGCGCCCGGCGCGGAGGCCGGCGGCGCGCCCCCGGTCGAGTTCAACGTCACCCTCCACGGCGAGACCTACCACATCCGCATCACGGGCACCGGCCATCCCAACCAGGACCGGCGCCCCTTCTACGTCACGGTGGACGGCGTCCCGGAGGAGATCCTGGTCGAGACGCTCGAGACCCTCCCGGCCGCCGACCGCGGCGGCCGCCGCACGAGCCGCCGCCCGCGCGCCACGCGCCCCGGCCACGTCACCACCTCCATGCCGGGCACCGTGGTCGAGGTGCTGGTCGAGGAGGGCCGCCGGGTGACGGAGGGCGAGCCCGTGCTCGTCACCGAGGCCATGAAGATGGAGACCGAGATCCGCGCGCCCGTCTCGGGCGTGGTGCGCGCCGTGCACGTCAGCCGCGGCGACAGCGTCAACCCCGACGAGGCCCTGGTCGAGATCGAGCCGGAGGCGGGCGATGGCTGAGCCGCGCCCGCCGCTGGTGCTCGCCTCCACCTCGCCCTACCGCCGCGAGCTGCTGGCGCGCCTCGGCCTGCCCTTCGAGGTCGAGGCCCCCGAGGTGGACGAGGCCCCGCTGCCGGGCGAGGCGCCCGAGGCGCTGGTGCGCCGGCTGTCGGAGGCCAAGGCGCGCGCCGCCGCCGCGCGCCACCCGGGCGCGGTCGTCGTGGGCTCCGACCAGGTGGCGGTGCTGGACGGAGAGGTCATGGGCAAGCCGGGCGGCCCCGAGCGCGCGCGCGAGCAGCTGCGGCGGGCGAGCGGGCGCGCCGTGGACTTCCTCACGGGCCTCGCCGTCCTCGACACCCGCGACGGGCGCCTGCAGCTCGCGCTCGTGCCCTTCCGCGTCGTCTTCCGCCCGCTCGACGAGGCGCGCATCGAGGCCTACCTGCGCCGCGACGAGCCCTGGAACTGCGCGGGCAGCTTCCGCTCCGAGCGGCTGGGGGTGGCGCTGTTCGAGCGCATGGAAGGCGAGGACCCCACCGCCCTCATGGGCCTGCCTCTCATCCGCCTCGTGCGCATGCTCGAGGCCGTGGGCCTCGACCCGCTCGCGCCCGGGGCGGGCGGCGGCTGAGCCGCCCCGCGCTCAGCGCAGGGTGGCGGCGCCGAGGCGGGTGAGCGTGCGCGCCACGGCGGCACCGAGGCGCTCCGTGAGGCGCTCGAGGAAGTCCTCCTTCGGCGTGAAGTCGACGATGCGCTCGGCGCCGATGACCTCGCGCGCGACGTAGCCGGCGCTGCCGAGCCCGTCGACCAGGCCCAGCCGCACCGCCTCTTCGCCGGTCCAGATGAGGCCCGAGAAGATCTGGGGATCGTCCTTGAGGCGGTCGCCGCGGCCCTCGCGCACGGCGCGGATGAACTGCCGGTGCACCTGCTCCAGCAGGTGCTTCATGTGGGCGATGTCCTCCGGGCGCGCCGGCGAGAAGGGATCGAGGAAGCCCTTGCGCTCGCCCGCCGTCAGCAGCCGGCGCTCGATGCCGAGCTTGCGCATCGCCTCCGTGAAGCCGAAGCCGTCCATCAGCACGCCGATGGAGCCGACCAGGCTCGCCTTGTCGGCGTAGATCTCGTCGGCGGCCGCCGCCACGTAGTACGCCCCCGAGGCGGCGATGTCCGTGACCACGGCGTAGAGCGGCACGTCCGGGTGCGCCTCGCGCAGGCGCCGGATCTCGTCGTAGATCTGCCCCGCCTGCACCGGGCTGCCGCCGGGGCTGTTGATGCGCAGGATGACCCCGGCGGTGCGCTCGTGCTCGAAGGCGGCCCGCAGGCCGCGCACGATGTTGTCGGCGCTCGCGGGGCCGTCGGCCGCGATCTCGCCCTTGAGCTCCACCAGGGCCGTGTAGCGCCCGCCCGGAAGCGGCGCCGCGGCCTCGCGCCCGGCGAGGAGCACGCCGAGCAGCGCCACGAGATACGCCAGGAAGGCGAGCTTGAAGAAGACGCTCCAGCGCCGCGCGCGGCGCTGCTCGCGCAGGCCCTCAAGCGCGATGCGCTCGAGGACCGCGAGCGCGTCGTGCTCGCGGCGGCGCTGCGCAACCTGCGGCGCGCCGCCCTCCTCGCCCTGCCAGCCTTGGTCGCGACCGTTCACCTCAGGATCCTCCCTCCTCCAGCACGCCCCACGGCTGCGCCACCTCGTGGCGCCGGAGCCAGTCCGGCACCTCGATCACGGCGCGGACGTGCCCGAGGGGCCGGTGGCGCAGCAGGCGCGCCAGCGGGTGCACGCCGTAGGCGGCGGCGAGCCCGTGCGCGCCGGCCGCCCGCGCCATGGCCAGATCGTACTCCGTATCGCCGACCACGAGCGTGCGCGCGGGCACGGCGCCGACCGCCTCCATGAGCTCGAGCACCATCTGCGGGTGCGGCTTCGAGCGGGTCTCGTCGGCGCAGCGCGTCGCCGCGAGGTAGCGCCACAGCCCCGTCGCCGCGAGCGCGCGCTCGAGGCCGCGGCGGCTCTTGCCGGTCGCCACCGCCAGGCGGTAACCGCGGCCGTGGAGCTCGGCCAGCACCGCCTCGGCGCCGGGATAGAGACGCTCGTCCTCGGGGCCGCCGTTGAGGTAGTGCTCGCGGTAGACGTCCATGATGCGCCGGCGCAGCGCGCGGTCGGCCTCGGGATAGAGCTTGGCGACCGCCTCCTCCAGGCCGAGCCCGATGATGTCCCGGATCGCCTCGTCGCTGCGCGCCGGCAGCCCGAGGGTGTCGATCGCGGCGCGCACGCTGCGGACGATATGGCCGATGGAGTCCATCAGCGTGCCGTCCCAGTCGAAGACGACGAGGTCGAAGGCGCGCGCGCTCATGCCCCCTCCGCCTCCAGCGCGGCCAGGACGGCGCGCAGGTCCTCCGCGAGCGGCGCCGCGGCCACGAGCTCGCCGCCGTCCGGCAGCGGCAGCGCCAGCTCGCCCGCGTGCAGGAAGGTGCGCCGCAGCCCGAGGCGGCGCAGGCGCCGGTTGCGGTTGCGGTCGCCGTAGTCGGGGTCGCCGGCCACCGGGAGGCCGAGGTGCGCGGCGTGGGCGCGGATCTGGTGCGTGCGCCCCGTCGCGATCTCGGCCTCGGCCAGGGTGAGGTCGCCGTAGCGCGCCAGCGGCCGGAAGACCGTCAGCGCCTTGCGCCCACGGGCGTCCACTTCCGTGAGGCGCTCGCGGCCGCGCCGCAGGGTGCGGGCGAGCGGTGCGTCCACCCGCGTCTCCCCCTCGGGGAGCCGGCCGCCGAGCAGCGCCAGGTAGCGCTTGCGCGCCCTGCCCTCGCGCAGCATGCGGTGGGCCCAGCGCAGCGCCGCCGCATCGCCCGCCACCAGCAGCACGCCGCTGGTGTCGCGGTCGAGGCGGTGCACGAGCTCGAGCCGGCGTCCGGGGAAGGCGGCGCGCAGGGCCTCGATGAGGCCCCAGCGCACGGAGGTGCCGCCGTGGACCGGCAGCCCCGGCGGCTTGTCGAGCACGAGGTAGCCGCCGGCCTCCTCCAGCACTGCCGCGCGCACGCGCGCCACCAGCCCCGCCGGCGGCGTCGCCTCCGCGCGCGCCGGCGCGGCCCGCAGCGGCGGGATGCGCACGCGGTCGCCGGCGCTCAGCCGGTAGGCGGGACGCACGCGCGCGGAGTTGACCCGCACCTGGCCGGTGCGGACGATGCGGTAGATGAGGCTGCGCGGCACGCCCTTGAGCTCGCGCGCGAGGAAGTTGTCGATGCGCTGGCCCGCCTCGCGCTCGCCCACCTGCACGAGCCTGGCGCGCGCCGCGCCCTTGTCGCCGGCCTGCGCAAGCATCGGTCTATATTAGCGATTTGCGGCAAATTCCGCCACGTAATTGAAGCATTTGGCGCGCGTTGATATAGTGGTTTCGCCGGTCCGGCCATGACGGCGTGACGGCCGAAGCCCGTCCCGTGCAGCCCGACCCGGCCCGAGCCGGTTTTTTTGTGCGCGGACCCGCGCGCCCGCCGTCCCGGCCCCACCGTCCGCAGGGTCTATCCGGCGTGCCGCGTGGCCGTGCCCCGGCCCGACGAGGGCGGGGCGTCTCCGGGCGCCCGTCCCCGCGGCCGCGATCCTGCGAGACGCGACGACGGACAGCAACCCTTGGACAGCGCTCCCACACCCGCCGCCCGGCACCGCTCCCCGACCGGCCCCGTGGCGGTCCTGCTCCTGATGGCCGGCGCCTGCCTGGCCTGCGCGGCGCGGCGCGCGCACGGCGCGCGCGCGCCGGCGGCCCGCGCGCCGGGCCGGGGCGGCGGCGCGGTCGAGCGCGCGAGAGAAGGAAACCATGAAGAGAATGCTCGTCAACGCAACTCAGCCGGAAGAGTTGCGTGTGGCCATGGTGGACGGCCAGCGCCTCTACGACCTCGACATCGAGACGCCCTCGCGCGAGCAGAAGAAGGGCAACATCTACAAGGCTAGGATCACCCGCATCGAGCCCAGCCTGGAGGCGGCCTTCGTCGACTACGGCGCCGAGCGCCACGGCTTCCTCCCCTTCAAGGAGATCGCGCGCAGCTACCTCGACACCTCCAAGGCCGAGGGCGGGCGCATCAGCGTCAAGGACGCCCTCAAGGAGGGCCAGGAGCTCATCGTCCAGGTCGAGAAGGAGGAGCGCGGCACCAAGGGCGCCGCGCTCACGACCTTCGTCAGCCTGGCGGGGCGCTTCCTCGTGCTCATGCCCAACAACCCGCGCGCGGGCGGGGTCTCGCGCCGCATCGAGGGCGAGGAGCGCGCCCAGATGCGCGAGATCATGAACGCCCTGCAGTACCCCTCCGGCATGGGCGTCATCGTGCGCACCGCGGGCGTGGGCCGCTCCATCGAGGAGCTGCAGTGGGATCTCGACTACCTGCTGCACCTGTGGGAGGCGATCCAGAAGGCGGCCGAGTCGCGCCCGGCGCCCTTCCTGATCTACCAGGAGAGCAACCTCATCATCCGCGCGCTGCGCGACTACCTGCGTGCCGACATCGGCGAGGTCATCATCGACAGCCCCGAGGTCTACGAGCAGGCGCGGCAGTTCATGGAGCAGGTGATGCCGCAGAGCCTGCACAAGCTCAAGCTCTACCAGGACCGCATCCCGCTCTTCTCGCGCTTCCAGATCGAGAGCCAGATCGAGACCGCCTACCAGCGCGAGGTGCCGCTGCCCTCGGGCGGCTCCATCGTCATCGACCACACCGAGGCGCTGGTCTCCATCGACATCAACTCGGCCCGCGCCACCAAGGGCGCGGACATCGAGGAGACCGCCCTGCAGACCAACCTGGAGGCGGCCGAGGAGATCGCGCGCCAGCTCCGCATCCGCGACCTCGGCGGCCTGATCGTCATCGACTTCATCGACATGGCCGCGGCGCGCAACCAGCGCGAGGTGGAGAACCGCCTGCGCGAGGCCCTCAAGATGGACCGCGCGCGCGTGCAGGTGGGCCGCATCTCGCGCTTCGGGCTACTGGAGATGTCGCGCCAGCGCCTGCGCACCTCGCTCGGCGAGTTCGCCCACGAGGTCTGCCCGCGCTGCGAGGGCCAGGGCAGCATCCGCAGCGTCGAGTCGCTGGCGCTGGCGGTGCTGCGCGTGCTGCAGGAGGAGGCGATGAAGGAGCGCACGGGGCGCGTCATCGCCCACCTGCCGGTGCCGGTCGCCACCTACCTGCTCAACGAGAAGCGCCGCCACCTCGAGCAGATCGAGGACCAGCACGGCGTGCGCCTGACGCTGGTCCCGACCCCGGCGCTCGAGACGCCCAAGTACCAGATCCAGCGCGTGCGCGCCGACGAGGTGGGCGCCGAGGCGCGCGAGGTGAGCTACCGCCTCGCCGAGGGCCCGGAGGAGCTCCCGGAGGCCCCGGAGCCCGTCGAGGCGCGCGCCAACGGCGGCGAGAGCCCGGTGGTGCAGGCCGTGCCGCCGCCAAAGCCCGTCCCCGAGGGGCCGGCGCGCGGCATGACGCCGGTCTCCGAGGCCGAGCGCCAGGCGCGCGAGGGCGGCCTGATCCGGCGCATCTGGAGCAGCCTCTTCGGGCGCGCGGGTGAGAGCGGGACCGAAGGCGAGGAAGCGGGCACCGGCGCCTCGGCCGCACGCTCCGCCCGGGCGGCCGGTGCCACGGCGGGCGCGCGCAAGGGCGGCCGGGCCTCCGCCGCATCGGGGGGCGGCTCGCGCCGGCGCGCGCGCCGAGGCGGCCGCCGCCGCACCGCCTCGCGCAAGGGCGAGGGC
>WGBS01000325.1 GCA_015494165.1 Gammaproteobacteria bacterium
GGCCTCCGGCACGATGCGCTCGAGCCCCTGCTCGACCTCGCGCGGCGTGCGGCCGGGCGCGAGCCCGGTGCGGTTGGCCACGCGGAAGATGTGGGTGTCGACGGCGATGGTCGGCTCGCCGAAGGCGGTGTTGAGCACCACGTTGGCGGTCTTGCGGCCGACGCCCGGCAGGGCCTCGAGCGCCTCGCGCTCGCGCGGCACGCGCCCGCCGTGGTGCTCGACCAGGATGCGCGAGGCCGCGATGATGTTGCGCGCCTTGGTGTTGTAGAGGCCGATGGAGCGGATGTGGCGCTTGAGGCCCGCCTCGCCGAGGCGCAGCATGTCCTGCGGCGTGCGCACCTTGCGGAAGAGCGCGCGCGTCGCCTCGTTGACCGCCCGGTCGGTGGACTGGGCCGAGAGCATGACCGCCACCAGGAGCTGATAGGCGTTGCCGTAGCGCAGCTCGGTGCGCGGCTCGGGATTGGCCGCCCGCAGGCGCTCGAAGATGCGGCGCGCCTTCCTGCGGTCCACGGCCGGCGCGGCCCTCAGGCGGCGCCGTGGCCGTGGGCGTGCGCCGGCACCGCGACGGGCCGCGCCCCGCGGCGCGCGTCGATCACGTTCTTGAGGGCGATGAGCAGCCCCAGCCCGAGGAAGGCGCCGGGCGGCAGCACCGAGACCAGGAAGCCGCGGTAGTGCTCGATGACCTGCACGCGCAGGCCCTCGCCGAGCGGTCCGAGCAGCAGCTCGGCGTGGTCGAAGAGGGTGCCCTGGCCGCTGAGCTCGCGCAGGGCGCCGAGGACGACCAGCACGGCGGTGAAGCCGAGCCCCATGGCGAGGCCGTCGAAGGCGGCCGCCGGCACCGGGTTGCGCGAGGCGAAGGCCTCAGCGCGCCCCATGATGCCGCAGTTGGTGACGATGAGCGGCACGAAGATGCCGAGCACCCGGTAGAGGTCGTAGGCCCAGGCCTGCATCAGGAGCTCGATGGTGGTGACGGCGCAGGCGATCACCAGCACGAAGACCGGGATGCGGATCTCGGGGCGCACGATGTGGCGCACGGCCGAGACCGTCACGCCCGAGATCACCAGCGTGGCCGTCGTGGCGAGCCCGAGGCCGAGGCCGTTGACCACGGTGGAGGTGACGGCGAGCAGGGGGCACAGGCCCAGGAGCTGCACCAGGCCCGGGTTGTTGCGCCACAGGCCGTCGGCGGCGATCGCCCTCCAGTCGCTCATCGGCTCTCTTCCTCCACGGCCGGCGCGGCGAAGAGCTCGTCGCGGTGGTTGCGGAAGTATATCAGAGCGTTGCGCACGGCCTTGACCACCGCGCGCGGCGTGATGGTCGCGCCCGTGAGCTGGTCGAAGTCGCCGCCGTCGCGCCGCACGCGCCAGCGCTCGGGCGGCGGGTCGCCCAGCGAGCGCCCCGTGAATCCCAGGATCCAGTCCGACTTGTCCGCCTCGATGCCGTCGCCGAGGCCCGGGGTCTCGTGGTGCGAAAGCACGCGCACGCCCGAGACGGTGCCGTCGGCGTAGATGCCGACGATGAGCCGGATGCGCCCGTTGTAGCCGTCGGGCGCGACCGGGGTCAGCACCACGCCGACCGGGCGGCCGCCGCGCCGGGCGCGATAGACGGGCACGGGGTCCGGCGTGCCGAGGAGGTCGGGGGCGACGACCTCGATGCGGTCGGCGAGCAGGTCGTTGTCGTGCGCCTCGGGCGGCATCACCGCGTGCAGGGCGCGCTCGAGCACGGCGCGCTCGTTGGCGAGGATGCGCTCGTGGGTGAGGGTGTGGGTGAGCGCCACCACTCCGGTGCCCACGACCGCGAACAGGCCCAGCAGCAGGGCGGAGAAGGCCGCGTTGCGCGCGCCCGCGTCCATCAGCGCCGCTCCCCGAAGACGCGCGGGCGCGTGAGCTGGTCCAGCGTCGGGGCGGCCATGTTCATCAGCAGCACGCCGAAGGCCACGCCGTCCGGATAGCCGCCGAAGCCGCGCACGAGGAAGGTGACGAGCCCCGCGCCGGCGCCGAAGAGCAGCCGCCCGCGCGGCGTGGTCGAGGCCGTCACCGGATCGGTGGCGATGAAGAAGGCGCCCAGCATCGCCCCGCCGCTCAGCAGGTGGAACAGGGGCGAGGGATAGGCGTCGGGGTCCACGCCCCAGGCGAGGAGCGCGGGCAGCGCCAGCCCGGCGGCGAAGCCGAGCGGGATGCGCCAGTCGGCCACGCGCTTCCACACCAGCCACAGCCCTCCCGCCAGGTAGCCGAGCGCCACCCACTCCCAGCCGGTGCCGGCGATCCGCCCCATGACGGGATCGGCGCGCAGCTCGGCCAGCGTGCGGTTCATGGACAGGCCCGTGCGCACGTGGTCGAGCGGGGTGGCCGCGGTGAGCGCGTCGGGCAGGGGGCTCCCGCCGAAGACGACCGAGAGCGCCGTGGCGAGGTCCGGGCCCGCGGCGAGGGCGGCCGGCGCCGGCCAGTGGCCGAGCTCGCGCGGGAAGGCGACGAGCACCACCACGTAGCCCACCATGGCCGGGTTGAAGGGGTTGTAGCCGAGCCCGCCGTAGAGGTGCTTGGCGAGCACGACGGCCGCGAGCACCGCCACCGCCGTCAGCCACCAGGGGGCGTAGGGCGGCAGGGCCAGCGCGAGCAGCGCCGCCGTCACCAGCACGCTGCCGTCGGCGAGGGCGCGGCCCACGGGACGCCGCCGCAGCGCGAGCATGGCCGCCTCGGCGGCCACGGCCAGCAGGCAGGCGAGGGCGAGCTGCAGGGGGACGCCCCAGCCGAACTGCCAGGTGGCGAGCGCCGCACCCGGCGCCAGCGCCGCGAGCACACGGTACATGAGCGCCGGCACGCTCGCGCGCGGCGGCAGGTGCGGCGAGGTCGCGACCGGGAACTCCCTCATGCGTCCTCCGCGCCATCGCCCTCGGCGTGCCCGCCCTCCGCCTGCACGGTGCGGCGCGCGCGGGCGCGCTCGAGCGCCTCGGCCACGGCCGCCTGGCGCGCCTCGCGGTCGGTGGCGCGCCGGCGGCGGGCGCGCGAGCGGGCCTCGCGCTCGGCGCGCTCGCGCTCGAGGCGCGCCACGTGGGCCTCGTGCCGGCGCCGGGCGCGCTCGGCGCGCTCGCGCTCGCGCTCCAGGGCCCAGATCTCGGACTTGGCGTAGCGGTAGTAGTCCACGAGCGGGAGCTGGCTGGGGCAGACCAGGGCGCAGCAGCCGCACTCGATGCAGTCGAAGAGCTTGTAGTCCTGCACGCGGTCGAAGTCCTTGGCGCGCGCGTACCAGTAGAGCTGCTGGGGCAGCAGCCGCGCGGGGCAGACCTCGGCGCACGCGCCGCAGCGCACGCAGGGACGCGGGTCGCGGGCGGGCTCGACCTCCTCGCGGGCGGCGACCAGCAGGCAGTTGACCGTCTTCGTCACGGGCACCGCGTCGCTGCGCACGGCGAAGCCCATCATGGGGCCGCCGACGATGAGGCGCGCGGCCTCGTCCGTGTAGCCGCCGGCGTGCGCGATCACGTGGGAGAAGGGTGTCCCCACCGGCACCTCGAGGTTGCGCGGCCCGGCCACGCCGCCGCCGGTGACGGTGACGATGCGCGAGACGAGGGGCTTGCCCTCGACCACCGCGTCGCGCACCGCGGCCGCGGTGCCCACGTTCTGGCACACGACGCCGATGTCGGCCGGCAGGCCCTCGCTCGGCACCTCGAGCCCGGTGAGCAGGTGGATGAGCTGGCGCTCGCCGCCGCTCGGGTAGCGCACGGGCACGGCGCGCACCTCGAGATCCGGGGCACCGCCGGCCGCCTCCCGCAGCGCCGCCAGCGCCTCCGGCTTGTCCTCCTCGATGCCCACCAGCACGCGGCGCGCGCCGAGGATGCGCTGCATGATGCGCGCGCCCTCGAGCACGGCCTGCGGGCGCGTGCGCATCAGCATGTCGTCGCAGGTGATGTAGGGCTCGCACTCGGCGCCGTTGACGACCAGCGTGTGGATGGCGCGCCCCGGCCCCGGGTTGAGCTTGACGTGGGTGGGAAAGCCCGCGCCGCCCATGCCGACGATGCCGGCCGCGCGCACGCGCGCGCGCAGCGCCTCGGGCGCGAGCGCCTGCCAGTCGGCGGTGCCGCGGCAGCCCTCGTGCCAGCGCTCCTCGCCGTCGGGCTCGATGACGACGCACGGCGCGCTCAGGCCCGAGGGATGCGGAACCGGGTGCGCCTCCACGGCCACCACCGTGCCGGAGGCGGGGGCATGGACCGCGGCGCTGACGTAGCCTGCGGCGCGCGCGATCGGCTCGCCCTTGAGGACGCGCTGCCCCGGCTCGACCACGGGCTCGGCGGCGGCGCCGATGTGCTGGTGCAGCGGCACCACCAGGCGCTCGGGCAGCGGCACCGGCGCGGGCGGGGTGCGCGTCGAGAGCGCCTTGCGGCCGTCCAGCACGAGCCCGCCGTGGAAGGGGTGGATGCGCGCGCTCACGCGTGCGCCTCCGCGGCGCCGGGATAGGGCCAGCGCCAGGTCTCGAGGTCGACGGGCACGGGCTCCATGTGGATGCAGTCCACGGGGCAGACCGGCACGCACAGCTCGCAGCCCGTGCACTCCTCGGCGATGACGGTGTGCATCTGCTTGGCGGCGCCCACGATGGCGTCCACGGGGCAGGCCTGTATGCACTTGGTGCAGCCAATGCAGAGCTCCTCGTCGATCACGGCCACGGCCGGCGCCTTCTCCTCGCCCACCTCCGGGTCGAGGGGCTTGGGCTCGCGCCCGAGGAGATCGGCCAGCGCGCGGATGGTGTGCTCGCCCCCGGGCACGCAGCGGTTGATGTCGGCCTCGCCGCGGGCGATGGCCTCGGCGTAGGGGCGGCAGCCGGGATAGCCGCACTGGCCGCACTGGGTCTGCGGCAGCAGGGACTCGATCTGGTCCACCACCGGGTCGCCCTCGACGCGGAAGCGCACCGCGGCGTAGCCGAGCAGGGCGCCGGCGACCGCGGCGATGGCGGCGAGGACGACGACCGCCGGGATCATTCGTGCACCATGCCCGCGAAGCCCATGAAGGCGAGCGACATGAGCCCGGCCGTCACCAGGGCGATGGCCGCGCCCTGAAAGGGCTGGGGCACGTCGGCGGCAGCGAGGCGCTCGCGCACCGCGGCGAACAGCGCCAGCACCAGCGAGAAGCCGACGGCGGCGCCGAAGCCGTAGAGGGCGGACTCGAGCAGGCCATGCTCGGTCTGGGCGTTGAGCAGCGCCACGCCGAGCACGGCGCAGTTGGTGGTGATGAGCGGCAGGAAGATGCCGAGGACGTTGTAGAGCAGGGGGCTGGTCTTGTGCACCACCATCTCCGTGAGCTGCACGACGACGGCGATGACGAGGATGAAGGCGATGGTGCGCAGGTACTCGAGCCCCAGCGGCTCGAGCACGTAGGTGCTGACGAGGTAGCTGCACACGGCGGAGAGCGTCAGCACGAAGGTGGTGGCCAGCCCCATGCCGGTGGCGGTCTCGACCTTGCGGCTCACGCCCATGAAGGGGCACAGGCCGAGGAACTTGACCAGCACGAAGTTGTTGACCAGGACCGTGCTGACGAGGATGAGCAGGTAGTCGCTCATGACCTTTCCGGGCCGGGGGGCGCGCGCCCCGACGGCCTACTTCACGCGCATGCCGGGCTCGGCACCCTCGTCGGGCGCGATCAGCCACAGCTCGCGGCCGCCCGGTCCGGCCGCGAGCACCATGCCCTCCGAGACCCCGAAGCGCATCTTGCGGGGCTTGAGGTTGGCCACCATCACCGTCAGCCTTCCGACCAGCGCCTCGGGCTCGTAGGCCTGGCGGATGCCGGCGAGCACCGTGCGCCGCGGCCCGCCGAGGTCCAGCGTCAGGCGCAGCAGCCGGTCGGCGCCCTCGACGGCCTCGGCGGCGACGATGCGCGCGACCCGCAGATCCACCTTCTGGAAGTCCTCGATGGTGATCTCGGGCGCGAGCGGCTCGCCGCCGGGCGCCGCCGCCGGCGGCGGCGCCGCCTCGCGCTCGAGGTCGGCGCGGGCGTCGGCGAGCATGGCGTCCACCGCCTTGCGCTCGACGCGCGTCAGCAGCGGGCGGTACGGCGCCACAGTATGGTCGAGCAGGGGCTCGCCGATGTTGACCCAGGTCAACGGCGGGCAGCGCAGGAAGGCCTCGGCGTCGCCGGCCACGCGCGGCAGCACCGGCTTGAGGTAGCCCATCAGGATGCGGAACAGATCGAGGCCCATGGTGCACACCGCCTGCACCTCGGCCTCGCGCCCCGCCTCGCGCGCGAGAAACCAGGGCTTGCGCTCGTCGATGTAGCGGTTGGCCTCGTCGGCGAGGGCCATGATCTCGCGCACCGCGCGCGCGTACTCGCGCCGCTCGTAGGCCTCGGCGATGGAGGCGCCGGCGGCGAGGAAGCGCTCGTGCAGGGCGGGGCGCTCGAGCGCGCTCGCGAGGCGCCCGCCGAAGCGCTTGGTGATGAAGCCGGCGCAGCGACTGGCGATGTTGACCACCTTGCCCACGAGGTCGCTGTTGACGCGCTGCACGAAGTCGTCGAGGTTGAGGTCGATGTCCTCGACGCCCGGCCCGAGCTTGGCGGCGAAGTAGTAGCGCAGCCACTCGGGGTCGAGGTGGTCCAGGTAGGTGCGCGCGCGGATGAAGGTGCCGCGCGACTTCGACATCTTCTGCCCGTCGACGGTGAGAAAGCCGTGGGCCCACACGGCGCTCGGCGTGCGGAAGCCCGCCCCGTGCAGCATGGCGGGCCAGAACAGGGCGTGGAAGTAGATGATGTCCTTGCCGATGAAGTGGTAGAGCTCGGTCTCGCTGTCGGGGCCCCACCACTCGTCGAAGTCGAGGCCGGTGCGCGCGCACAGGTTCTTGAAGCTCGCCATGTAGCCCACGGGCGCGTCCATCCACACATAGAAGTACTTGCCCGGGGCGTTGGGGATCTCGAAGCCGAAGTAGGGCGCGTCGCGCGAGATGTCCCATTCCTTGAGGCCGGCGGCGAACCACTCGTCGAGCTTGTTCGCGACCTCCGGCTGCAGGTGGCCGGCGCGCGTCCACTCGCGCAGCATGGGCTCGAAGTCGGCCAGGCGGAAGAAGTAGTGCAGCGACTCGCGCTCGACGGGCTTCGCCCCGGAGATCGCCGAGCGCGGGTTGCGCAGCTCCTCCGGGGTGTATGTCGCCCCGCAGGCCTCGCAGGCGTCGCCGTACTGGTCGGGCGCGCCGCAGCGCGGGCACTCGCCGCGGATGTAGCGGTCGGGCAGGAAGATCTCCCGCTCCGGGTCCCAGGCCTGGCGGATGACGCGCGTGGTGATGTGGCCGCCGGCCTTGAGGCGCTCGTAGATGAGCGTGGCGAGCTCGCGGTTCTCGGGCGAGTGCGTGGTGTGGTAGTTGTCGAAGCCGATGCGGAAGTCGGCGAAGTCGGCGCGGTGCTCGCGCCCCACGCGCTCGATCAGCTCCTCGGGCGTGATGCCCTCCTGCTCGGCGCGCAGCATGATGGGTGTGCCGTGGGCGTCGTCGGCGCACACGTAGTAGCACTCGTGGCCGCGCATGCGCTGGAAGCGCGCCCAGATGTCGGTCTGGACGTACTCGACCAGGTGGCCGACGTGGATGGGCCCGTTCGCGTAGGGCAGGGCGCTGGTGACGAGGATCCTGCGGGTCGTGCTCATTCGGGTCTCGGCCGGCGGTGCGGGCGCGCGGCCCTGCGCCGCCATGCCCGGACCGCCATCGTGGGAATGCGCCGCGCGGAGGGCGCCGGCGCCAATGGCGGCAACAGGTTAGCAGGTGCACCGCGCCCTCGCCACCGCGGCCCTCGACGCGCGCCGGATGTTGTAGGAAGCCCTGAAAAATTCGATTTTTCAGGGCTTCCCCGCGGCCAGGGACGGCCGCGGGAGGGGCCATGCACATGGAGGTGCATTCCGACACGGGAAAGTCGAAATGATCGCGAAGCACCTTAGCGCTGATCAATCCGCGTAGCGGATTGATCAGAGTTTCCTGTAGAATGTGCGGCCCAGCCCGGACTCAGCATCCCGAGCGCAGACGAACACGACATCGGCCCCCGGCACGGGGGCGGGAGAGGAAAGACATGGCCGAGGTTTCTCAGCTCCAGGTGGAGACGGCGATCAAGGAGTACGTGGATCCCTATCTCGAGAAGGACCTCGTCTCCGCGAAGGCGGTGCGCGACATCCGCATCGACGGCGGCCGCGTCGCGGTGGACGTGCAGCTCGGCTTCCCCGCCAAGGGCCACGCCGACAAGCTCGCCGAGGCGCTGCGCGAGCGCATCGCGCGCATCGAGGGCGTCGAGGAGGTCGACGTCAACGTCTCCTGGAAGATCGCTTCGCACGCGGTGCAGCGCAACCTGAAGCCGCTCAAGAACGTCAAGAACATCATCGCCGTCGCCTCCGGCAAGGGCGGCGTCGGCAAGTCCACGGTGGCGGTCAACCTGGCGCTCGCCCTGTCCGCGGAGGGGGCCAATGTCGGCATCCTCGACGCCGACATCTATGGGCCGAGCCAGCCGCGCATGCTGGGCATCCAGGGCAAGCCCGAGTCCAGGGACGGCCGCAGCCTCGAGCCCATGGTGAGCTACCACCTGCAGGCCATGTCCATCGGCTTCCTCATCGACGAGGAGACGCCGATGATCTGGCGCGGCCCCATGGTCACGCAGGCCCTGCAGCAGCTCCTCAA
>WGBS01000326.1 GCA_015494165.1 Gammaproteobacteria bacterium
ACTTCGTGCGGGCGCGCGCCGCACCGCCGGTCACGCTCGCGTCGATCGCGCTGCGCGCGCCGGAGCCGGGGGCGGCGCTCGGGCCGGAGACGCGCTTCGCGTGGGCGCCGGTGGAGGGCGCGGCGGCCTACCGGCTGGAGCTCTACGAGGCCCCCGCCCCCGGATTCGCGGGCCGCGCCGGCGGCGCCATGGCGCCGGAGGAAGGGGCACGGCCCGTTGCGGGCCTGCTGCTCGACGGGGGCGAGCGTTCGGCTCCGCTCAGCGCGCTTGCGGCCTCGAGACTCCGCGGCCCGGCGGTCTACCTGTGGCGCGTGATCGCCTTCGGACGCGACGGGCGGCCCGTCGCGGCGAGCCCCTACCGGCGGCTGGTGGTGGCGGCGGATGCGGGAAGCCGGGCACGAGGCGACCGCGACGCCGGACGAGACTGACGTCCGGGCGCTGCTCGGGCGCGTCGCCGGGGGCGACGAGGGTGCCCTGCGCGAGCTCTACGACCGCTACTCCGGCGCCGTCTACCGCTTCGCGCTGTCGCGCCTCGACAGCCCCGCCGACGCCGCCGACGTCCTCAACGAGGTGATGCTGGAGGTCTGGCGCGGAGCGGCGCGCTTCCGCGGCGGCTCCTCGGTGCGCACCTGGATCCTCGGCATCGCCCACCACAAGACCGTGGACCGCATCCGGCGCCGCGTGCGCGACGGGTGGGTGCCCGAGGACGAGGCCCCGGAGGCCGCGGAGGGGGCCGCGCCCGGCGGGCCGGACCCGGCGCCGGGGGAGGCGGTGATCGCGGCCGCCCAGGACGCCGACCTGCTGCGCCGCTGCCTGGAGCGCCTCAGCGGCCTGCTGCGGCAGGCGGTCTACCTGGCCTTCTTCGAGGACCGGAGCTACCCGGAGATCGCCCGCATCCTCGACTGTCCCGTGGGCACCGTGAAGACGCGCGTCTTCCACGCCAAGCGCGCCCTGCGCGAGTGCCTCGAGCGGCTTGCGGGCGCCGAGGCCGGGCGGAGCTGAACCGATGCTGAACCGCCCCGCCGCCGTCGGCGACCCACGGTCGAGGTGATCGTCGGGGACGGGGGAAGCGCGATGCCAGAGACACACGAGCGAGAGGAGCACCCGGTCGAGCTGCTGCCGTGGCTCGCCAACGGCACGCTCGAGGGGGAGGAGCGCGAGCGCGTGCGGCGGCACGTGGAAGAATGCGCCCGCTGCCGCGCGGAGCTTGAGTTCCTCCAGGCCTTGCGCAGCGGGGTCAAGGCGAGCTGGGCGGGCGAGGCGCCGGGCGAGCTGGGGTGGGCGCGGCTGCGGGCGGCGGTGCGGCGTGAGCGGCAGGCACCCGCAGGGCGCCGCCGGCGCTGGCTGCCAGACCTGCGCGTGGTGGCGGTGGCCGCGAGTGTGCTGGTGGTGGTGCAGGCGGGCGTGATCGCCTTCCTCGTGGGCCGCCCCGGCGGCGAGACCGCGCTCTACGAGCCGCTCGGCGCCGAGTCCCGGCCGGTCCTGCAGGTCCGCTTCCGGCCCGACGCGAGCGAGGCGCGCATCCGGGCCGTCCTGCGCGAGGCGGGCGTCGAGATCGTCTCGGGCCCCGGCGCGCTCGGCATCTATTCGGTGGCGCCGGTCGAGGACGGCCGGGCGGCGCTGGAGCGCGCGCGCCGGCGCCTGGAGGCTGCGCGCGACGTGGTGGTGGAGGTGAGGGGATGAGCACGCGCCTCCACCGCCTCGCGCGCGCGCTGCTGCTCGCCGTCGCCCTCGCCGCGGGGCCGGCGCAGGCGCGCGATCCCTTCGGCCTCGACATGCCGCTGAAGGTGGGGCCCTCCGTCCTCCCCCGCCTCGACGCCGTCGAGGGCAAGCCCGGGTGCTACCGCGAGGGCGCGCTCTTCAAGCTGAGGGGGCGCAACCTGGGGAGCGCCACGGGCTGGGCGGTGGCCGCCGACTTCGCGCCGCCGACGTCCAGCCCTGGGGCGGGCCACGTGCATCTGGCGGTCGAGACCTGGCGCCCGACCTGGATCGCCGTGCGGGTCAAGGCACCCGCGCCCAAGGGCGCGAGCGCGGCATGGATCGGCATCGAGGACGCCCGCAGCGGCCACGGCCGGTGGATCGCGGGGCCGCTCAAGGTGGCCGTGTGCAACCCCGTCGCCGCCAACCCCGTGACCACCCTCGGCACCAAGGTCCCTGCGGCCGGCGGCGCGAAGGGCGGCTGGGCCGGGCCCGGCGACCTGATTGCACAGCCCGGGCCCGGTGCGGGCGAGTGGGGCGGCGAAGGCCAGGAGGGCGGCGGCTGGTACGGGGACGATGGAGAGGAGGGCGGCTGGGAAGGCGGCGACGAAGGCACGGCGGGCCAGGCCGGCTCGCTTGGCGGAGGGCTATTGGCGAAAGCGCTGCCCGAGCCGCCCCCGCCCCCGGCGGCCGTCTCCGGCGACGAGGGCGACGTGGAGCCGGGCGAGGTGCTGGTGGCGAGCGGCGACGTCCGCGAAGCCAATGCCCTGGCCCGGGAGCTCGCGCAGGAGGGCTTCCGGCTGCGCCGGCGGCAGGTGCTCAAGGCGCTCGGCATGGTGCTCACCACCTTCCGCGTGCCGGAGGGCATGCGCGTGCGCGAGGCGGTGGAGGCGCTGCGCCGGCGCTATCCGGACCTCTGGATCGACGCCAACCACCGCTATGGCCCCATGAGCCTCGACGAGGCGGCCGCCCCGGTCCGCTATGCGCGGGCGCTCGTCGGCTGGCACGGCGGTGCCGGCTGCGGGCGCGGCGTGGTGCTCGGTCTCGCCGACGGGCCGGTGGACACGGCTCATGCTGCCCTCGTCGGGCGCGACGTCGCGATCGTCTCCCTGCTCGGCCCGGGGACCGGCCCGGCGCCGCCCTCGCACGGAACGGCCCTGGCGGGGCTGCTGGTGGGGGCGCCGGAGACGGGCTTCGACGGGCTGCTGCCGGCGGCCTCGCTGCGCGTCGCGGTGGTGCTGCGTGCGCGCGACGGAGGGCGAAAGGTGGACACCACCGCGGAGCTGATCGTGCGCGCCGTGGACGCCTTCGTCGGCGCCGGCGCGCAGGCGGCGGTCCTCAGCCTGGGCGGGCCCCCGAACCGGCTGCTGGAGCTCGCCGTGCGGCTCGCCGAGGAGCGGGGGCTGGCGCTCGCGGCCGCGGCCGGCAACGGCGGCCGCGAGCAGGCGGCCTATCCCGCGGCCTACCCGCAGGTGCTCGGCGTGACGGCCGTGGACGCCGACCGGCGCCTGTTCGCGAAGGCGAACCGCGGCGCGCATGTGGCGATCGCCGCCCCGGGCGTGGACCTCTGGGTGGCGGCGCCGGGCGCGAGCGGCCGCTACGCCACGGGCACCTCCTACGCGGTTCCCTTCGTGGCGGCGGCCCTTGCCCTCGAGCGCGCCAAGGGCGCCGGCCCCGCCCAGGCGCGTGCGCGCCTGCTGGAAGCCGCCCGTGACCTCGGCCCGCCGGGCCCGGACCCGCGTTTCGGCCACGGGATGCTCCGGCACGCGGGGTGCGGGCGTGCGGGCTGAGCTGCGGGCGGACGAAAGGGATGGGCCGCGGCGGGCGCGGGAGCGCTTCTTGTGGGTTTTACACGATCCGCCGTCTTCGGGCGGCGATGCCAGACGGGCCCTGCAGCGGCCCGTGACGCAGGTGGGAGGCGAGCGATGACGAGAGTCCAGAGTCGGAGAAGCAGACCTGCGGGCGTGCTGCCGGCCGCGGGGCTGGCGCTCGCTGCGGCGGCGAGCCTCGGCGCCGGCGCGGCGCTGGCGGCGCCCTGGCCGCACGACGACCTCGTCCTGGAGGTGCCGGTGGACGTCCGCAACTACAGCAGCAGCTTCGGGGGTCTCGGGAGCCTGCCGGCGCCCGGCTCGACGCCGCGCGATCCGCGCCGCGTCCCCGTGACCGTGGTCTGCAAGGTGTACCGTGGCGGGTACGACGTCGCCGAGGCGAGGGCGCGGGCCGAGCTCCGCAACGACACGCCCATCCCCGAGGGGCGCGGGCCGAACCTAGCGCCGTACCGGGTCCATTACCGGCCGCTGCAGACCGTGCTGCGGGTTCGCTTCCGCAACGTGCGCGGCGTCGAGCGCTACCGCTGCGAGCTCCTCATCGAAGGCAGCAAGCACTGCGGGGCCGGGCAGACCTGCGAGGTCCGGGGCGAGCTCCCCGCCCAGGTGACGGGGCCGGCGGCGCGTGCGGCCGGCGAGGCCGCCCGCAGGGGCGTCCGGGGGCTCGGCGGCGCCAGGGGCGGCGGCTTCGCGCCCGGCCGCTGAGCCGGCGGGTCCGGCGACGGCCATGGGTGCACGCGCGTGGGGCCGTGGGGCGGCGATCCTCGCCGCCTGGCTGGCGGGCGTGGCGGCCGCGTCGCCGCCGGCGTTGCCGTCGCCCATGAAGCCCGCGACCGGCCGGCCCGCCCGGCTGCAGGAGCACATTGCGCCCCGCATCGTCTCGGTGCGTCCGAAGCGGCCGGCGCCGGGCGCGGTGATCCGCGTCGTGCTCGACCGCCCGCCGCCCAAGGGGCTGACGCTGGTGGTCCGCCCGCGCGGGCGCGGACCCGTGCCGCTGAAGGGCGCGCCCGCGCGGGGGAAGGTGCTCGAGGCCAGGCTGCCGCGGTCCCTGCCGGCCGGTCCCGCCACGCTCTACCTGGCCGATCGCCGCCGCCCGGGCAGGGTGCTGGGCAGGACGGTCACGCTGCGCGTCGCATCCGGCACGCGGGCAGGTCCGGCGGTGCCAAAGGCCGCCAAAGCGCTCCCGGGCCCGGGGAACGGCCCCGCACAGCCGAACGGAAAGCGGACCGCCCGGGCCTTGCCCAAGGGAGCGCCGCACGCGGCGCCGCGCGGGCTGCCGGCGGCCAAGGCCCCGGTCCCGGTGGCGCCACCCCCGCAGCGCCGCGCGGCGGGTGCGGCGCGCACGCCCCCGCTGCGCTACGCGGGACGGGCGGCGGGTGCCTGGACGCCTCCGCGGCCCGCCCGGGGCGCGGTCCGCACCGCCGCGCTGCGCTATCGGGGCGGCCGTGAGGCGGCGCGGCCGCAGGGGCCGCGGCGCGGCACAGGCACGACGGGGACCGTCCGCACGGCGGCGGTCCGCTTCCGCGGCGGGGCGGCGGGCGGCGGGTGGCGCCCGCCGCGCCCGGCCGCCGACGCCGTGCGGACCGCCGTGCTGCGCTTCGTCGGTGGCCGGGAGGCTCCGGCCGCTCCGCACGGCCGCGCCCGCCGCGTGGGCACCACCTCGGGCACCGTGCGGACGCCGACGCTCGCCTATCGCGGCGGCAGTGGGGCGGCGGCCTGGACGCCGCCCCCGCCCCGCGCGGGGGCCGTCCGTACCGCCGTGCTCCGCTACCTGGGGGGCGCCGGCGGGGAGACCGCGCCCCGCGCCTCGCATACGGCGCGCCGCACGACAGGTGGCACGGTGCGCACCGCGGCGCTGCGCTACCGGGGCGGCAGTGATACGGCGTGGCGGCCTCCGCCGCCCGCGGCGGGCGCGGTCCGCACGGCCATGCTGCGTTTCGACGGGCGCGGCTCCGCAGCGGAGCGACGCCCGACCGCGCCATCGCGTGCGGCTGGCGCCCCGCGCGAGGAGATCCGCGTGCCGGTTCCGGCGCTGCGCTACCGGGGAGGGCGAAGCGGGCCTTGAGGCGGGCGCCGCGACCGCGGGACGTGAACCGCGAAGGCGCCGGCGCCGACTTCGGGAAAAGCGGGAGTTGCATGCGGCCCCGCGCCATGCACGGCAGACAGAAGACCCATGAAGGCGAGGAGCGACACATGACGATGCGAACCGAAGTGGGGGGCGTCCGGCGAGGGTGGGCGCGTTCCGGCCGCGGGGCCGCGGGAGCGGTCGCTGCGCTGGCGGGCGCGGTGGCGCTCGGGGGCGTCGAGATCGCCATAGCGGGAAGCAGGGGATATGTCCCGTTCACCGCCGACGGTCCCCGGATCGAGCGCGTGGAGGCCCGGCGGCCCTGCGCGCGGCCCGGCGACACGGTGCGCGCGGTGGGCCGCTACCTGGGTGCCGTGTCGGTCTATGCCTTCGGGGAGGGAAGCCGGCGCGGCTACAGGCGCCAGCTCACGGTGGTCCGGCGCGACGACCGCTCCCTGGTGCTGCGGCTCCCGGCCGACGTCCCGCCGCCCCGGGTCCGGCTGGTGATCCGGTATGGCGGCACCGGAAACTTCGCGCCGCGGGAGCGGGCCCCGGTCGTGCGCATCTGCGCGCCGGCGCGGGAATCGGGCGGGCGCGCGGCCGGAGCTGCAGGCCGGCTGGGCTCCGCGCTCGGCGGCCGCGCAGCCGTGGACAGCGCGCGCGCGAAGGTGCCGACCACGCCGCGGACCTTGCGTCCCGACCTGCTGCGCCGAAGCGCGCCGCCGGCGGTCCGGCACCAGCCCGGGAAGGGGTGGGCGGCGCCGGGCGTGGCGCGTGCGCCGGATGCCCGGACGCGTGCGGCGGGCGCGGGGCTGCAGGACCTGATGCGGGTGCGGCGCGAGGGCGCCCGCGGCACGGTGCGGGTGCGCGAGGTGCGGCTGGAGGATGGACGCAAGGCACCGGACGGGTGGCGGGACTGGAAGGCCGTCGCGGTGCTGGAGAACACCGACCCCAGTCGTCCGGCAGCGGTGCGGGTGTTCGCGTGGGGACGGACGGATCCATGGGTCCTGCGGACCGCGCGCGAGGACCGTCCTCAGCCGCGGGTCGGCGTCTACGACCTGGGATGGCATGTCCTAAGGCCACGCCAGACCCTGCGGGTGCGTCTGCGGCAGCCCGTCACCTGGGGCGAGTGCGTGCGCGTGTGGCTGGGCGGCGAGGGGGCGCGCCGGCCGGTGCGAGGCAGGCCCACGCCCGAGACGTCCGGCGGCGTGGAGGCCTGCAAGGGCCTGCCGCAGCGCTGGCGCGTGACACTCTTCATGGGCATCCACGAGGTCTACGACGACGGCGACAACGAGTCGCCGACCCGCTGGAAGGTGTGCCTCGATCTGGACGGGGAGCGGCGCTGCAACTGGTTCAAGGTCTACGACGGCCAGAGAAGGGCCGGATACTGGCTGAGCGTCGAGAAGACGTACGGGACGTCCGCCCTGCGCGGTCGCAGCGCCAACGCCTCGCTTAAGGTGGTCGACTACGACGACCTGCTGCGCGGCGGCGAGGACGACGTCGCGCATGCGAACCTGAGCTCGGGGGTTCCCGGCTTGCGCTGGCCGGAGCGCCCGTACGACACCATGCGCCTGCGCGCCGGCGTCTACAGGCAGGGCGAGTTCAGCTCCGGGGTGGACCGCACCGAAGGCCCCAGCGGCCGCTATCAGACCTTTGCGACATACGAGCCGCTGGAGTGAGGCGGTCGCTCCCCCTGTCCGGCGGCGGTACGTTCTGCGCGACGGGCGCGTCGAGCCGGAGGCCGGAGGCGGTCGCCGGCGCCGGGCGTAGGGACACCGAAAACGTAGGCGCGGCTGATCCGGCCTTTGGCGGGCTCTTTTCCGCCGCTTCCCTTCTTCCCGCCTCCCTTTGAGGGCTACCGTCCGATCCCTTCCGGTCGCACTGTCCGTGGCTTGGTCATGGCCCTGGGCCCGATCCCGGCCTGAACCGTGCGGCCCCCGTGCGCGACGCACGGGAGAGCACGGGATGTGAAAGGAGGGTCGGGCGATGAGATGGCGGATCACCTCGATCACATTGACGGTGTCGCTGGCGCTGGCGGGCGGGATGCCCCCGGCGCACGCGGGCGGGCAGAAAGGACACGGAGCCCCGTGCGCGGCCGAGAAGCGCAAGGGTGGCCCGAAGGCGTCCGGTGTGGCCTTGCGTCTTCAGGGCAAGGGCTGTGGCAGACAGGCAGCCGCCGGCGTCTTTCCGGGGCCGAAGGTTGCCGGCGGGACGGGTGCGGGCCGGGCCGAGCCGCGGGCGCCCGTGGACGGCGGGCCCGCCCACCTGGGGCGGATCGGCCGCGGGGCGTTGGACGCAAAGCGCATCGGGCCCGGCAGGCGGCTCGCGAAGGAGGCGGGCAGCGCCGCCGGCCTGCTGCGTACCGGCAAGGGACAGCGCCGCGCAGGGCCCTTCGCCGCGGGCAGCCGTGCCGGTGCCGTGACGGAGGCCCGTAAGGCGCTCGGCGGCGGTCGCGCGGCAGCCGGCCGCCGGCCGCGCCCAGCGGCGGGGCTTTCGGCGGCCGACGCCCTGCGGCGCGGCAAAGGGCCGAAGAGGGGGCCGTCCGGCGTGCGGGGTCGCGGCTGGGCGATGGACGGGCCCGGGGAGACCGGCGCCCGGATCCTGGGGGCGGGATTCCAGGCCGCGGGCGAGGGCGCCGCGGCGGCCGTGGTGACCCCGGGCGGCGGCCCCGGTGCCGCGCTTCCCTCGGCGGTCGTGAGCTTCTTCATCGGTTCCGGCAAGCAGGCGTACCACGAGTACTGGCAGGGCGAGGAGCGCCTCGAGAGGGCCCCGCATTTCGGAGGTGATGGGCGAGGCAATACGGTGGCGTTCTCGAAGGATGGCCGCACCAGCGTGG
Organism: Gammaproteobacteria bacterium; assembly: GCA_015494165.1. Classification (GTDB taxonomy): domain Bacteria; phylum Pseudomonadota; class Gammaproteobacteria; order S144-34; family S144-34; genus S144-34. Next base: position 8,426 of record WGBS01000326.1, read on the forward strand.
TCTATCACCGCGACGGGACAGAGGAGGTCCGGCGCGTCAACGCGGACGGCAGCATGAGCCGGGAGTATCGCAACCCCGACGAGCCGCCGCGCAGCGAGGCCATCGCGCCCGACTTCCGCTACGAGGGCACGGATCCCGACGGCACCCACCGCTACCGCCGCGACGACGGCACCGTGGCGCTCGCCCGTCCGGACGGGAGCGTGGTGTTCGTCGGGCGCGGTGACGACGGCAAGACCGTGGTCATGGTGGTCGACCGCGACGGCAACGCGACGGTGCAGGAATACGAGGGGTTCCCGGCGGGCGGTCAGGGGGACGGCAGCAAAGGTGCGGGCGACACGAGCGGCGGCTCCCGCGCCGACGAGGGCAGCGGGAGCGGGTCCGGGAGCGCACAGCCCGAGGACGGTGACGGCGACGGCGGCTCGGCGTCGGGCGGGGGCTCCGGTGAGGGCTCCGACGACGGCAGCTCGGGCGACGACGCCTCGGGTGACGACGGTTCCGGCGGCGATTCAGACGATGGCTCTGACGACGGCGGGTCCAGCGACGGCTCCGATGGCGCTCAGGGCACGGACGCGGGCTCCGAGGGCGGCATGCCCAGGCCCGAGTGCGGCGGTGGGCCCGCCTACTCCGGGCGGCCGGGTGAGGGCTGCACCGAGGTGGCGGTCGACCTCCCGCTCGGTGAGGAAGAGGAGGAGGCAGAGGCCGATCCCAGGCTCACGGGCGAGTGGACGGGGCAGCCGCCGCCCGATCGCGCCGGCGGATCCGGCAGCGGCTGCGACGGCCGGGACGACCCCTACACGGGCGAGTGCGAGAAGCCCCGCGGCGGGCCCGGCTGGGCGGTGGACCCCGGCGACCCGGCGCTAGGGGTGGACCGGCGTCCGGCGGACGGCGGCGGCGCCGCACGGCTCGAGGCCATCGACTGGGCCGTGGATCCCGACGAGGGCTTCTGAGGCCGACTTCGGCTGTCGCGGAACGGGGGCCGCCGCGGGCAGATGCCGCGGCGGCCTCCTCTCTCCTAGTTTGCCCGCACCGTTTTGATAAGGTTTTGCTAACTTTTTGGTAACCGCTCGTAAGTCATTGGCGCCCCGGAGAGGATTCGAACCTCCGACCTAGCGCTTAGGAGGCGCTTGCTCTATCCGGCTGAGCTACCGGGGCGGGCGTGCGGTGGTGCGGGCGCGTGCGCCGTGGTGCGGTGCGGCGGCCGCGGCCGCCGGAGGCGGGATGGTGGAGCCGAGGGGAGTCGAACCCCTGACCTCAGCAGTGCGATTGCTGCGCTCTCCCAACTGAGCTACGGCCCCGCGACGGCGGGCTATTCTAGCACCGCCTTCGGACGGGGAGAAACGCGCGGCGGCTGTCCCCGGGCGCTCAGCGCGTGCCCGGGTTGCAGCGGCGCACGTAGTCGCGCTCGAGCGCGGCGACGAAGCGCTGCAGGCGTCGGCGGTCGCGCGGGTCGAGGGCGGTGAAGCGCCCGCCGAAGCGCACGGCGCCGTTGGGCGCCGGTTCCGCCACGTAGCGCACCTCGAGCGGGCCGGCGACGGTGGAGCGGTCCGGCAGCAGCAGGGCGCAGCGCTCGATGGCGTCGCCGGGGGCGAGGCCGGCTGCCGCGGCCGCCTTGGTCTCGAGGCCGACGCCCCCGAGCGAGACGTCGCACAGGCGGCCCGCCGCCTCGGCGCCGGCGAGCACGTAGCGCACGGCCACGGCCAGGTTGCGCGGCACCGGCACGCGGTGGTGGCTGCGGCGCTGCCGGTAACGCACCTCTGTGGGGAGCGGCAGGCGGTAGGTGCCGCCGCCTGGCCCCTCGGTGCGTCCCGTGACCTCGGCCTCGAACTCGGCCTCGGCGCCGTTGACACGGATACGCGCCCGCAGCCGCCCCGCGCGGCGCAGCGCCTCGTCCGCCTCGGGCGGGGCGAGCTGGTCCAGGTGCAGCTCCCGGCGCTCGGGGTCGACGCCGAGGATCATGGTGACGCCGGCCTGGGGCCCCGGCAGGTCCACCGCGACCAGCGCGCGGGCGGCGGCCGCGCGTCGCAGCAGGCAGGCGACCATCAGGGGGTCGCGGATCCGCTCCTCCGTGGGGTCCGGGGCCTGCGGCATGGCGGCGCTCATCCCGGCGCCTCCGCCTCAGCCGCGGCCGAGGCTGCGGCCGGCCGAGGGCGGCCGCGCGGCGCCCCGCGGGCCATAGGTGGGGGCTTCGACCTCCTCGCCGCGCAGCACGGCGAGCGCGCGGGCGGCCGCGCGGTGCTGGAGCTCGATGGCGAGGCCGTTGGCGCGGTTGCGCCGGCGCAATGCCGCGAGCCGCGCGCGCAGCGCTTCCCAGCGCTGCGCCAGACTGCCGTTCGCGTCGGCCCGGCGCAGCGCGGCGGCGAGGGCGGGGCCGCTCGCCGCGCCCGTCGCACGCTCGAGGGCGGCGCGCGCCGACTCGAGGGCGGCGGCGAGCTCGGCCTTGCGGTCGGCGGCCGCGGCGATGGCCGCCGCGTCGCGTGCGGCGAGCGCCGCCTGCTCGTCGTCGAGGGCCGCCTCCATGCGTGCGACCAGGCCCTCGAGCTCGGCGAGCGCGGCGCCGGGCTCCTGTGCGGGACCGTTCACGAACCGGCCCGCCCCAGCAGGCGCTCCATCGCGAGGAGGCGCTCGGCGATGCGTTCGGGGCGCACCTCGTAGCGGCCCTCGGCGAGCGCCGCGCGCACGGCCTCCACGCGCGTGCGGTCCACGGCCGGGGTCTCCTCGATGCGGCGGCGCGCCTCGGCCACGAGGGCCTGCGAGCCGAGCTCGACGCGGTCGCCGCCCGTCCCGGCACGGGAGGTGCGCGGCTCCTGCGCGCGCGCCCCTCCGACGGCCGCCGGCCGCGGCTGCTGCCGGCTTTCCGTCACTGGGGGCTGCCCCGCGCCCAAGCCCTTGATCTCGTTGCTCATGTCAGTGGCTCCCGGTTGCGCAAGTGGCTGTCCGTCGTCGCCGTTAACGGCCGCCCGTCCCGGAACTTTAGCATCCGCGCCTCAAAGCGTGACGCGCACCACACCCTCGCGCACGGCCACGCCCTCGACCACGCGCCGGCTGCGCAGGTTGCGCACGCTGACGCGCTCGCCGGCGGCGGCGTCGGCGAGCGCCACCGCCGTCGCCCGCACCTCCACCGCCCCCGAACGCGCCAAGAGGATCACCCGCTGGCCGCGGCGGACGACCGGGGTGCGCTCGAGGGCCCCGGGCGCGACCACGGCCCCGGCCGGCAGGGCGCGGCGCGCGCGCTGGCCGACGGCGGCCTCGATCCGGGTGAGATAGCCGAGCGGCAGCGTCGCCGTGTCACGCTCGCGCAGCGCGAGGTCCGCGCGCGTCAGCACGGTGCCGCGTCACCACGACGGTGCGGGTCG
>WGBS01000327.1 GCA_015494165.1 Gammaproteobacteria bacterium
GCCCAGGAGGCGAATAGGCTCCCACAGGCCGGAAGGGGGATTGAAGATGGCTTCGAAAGGGCTGCGGGGGGCGCGGGCCGGCGCCGCCCTGCTCCTTGCCGTTGCGAGCGCACATGCGGCCGCGCCCGATCCCGCCGCGGTGCTCACCGAGCGCGACGTCTACGGGGAGGTGCCGGTCGTGCTCACCGCCTCGCGCCTGCGCCAGCCACTGCTGGACACGCCGGCGGCGGTGACGGTCCTAGACCGCGAGCTCATCCGGCTCTCGGGCGCACGGGAGGTGGTCGAGCTCTTCCGCCTCGTGCCGGGCTTCGTCCTCATCACGGACAACGGCAACACCCAGGCGGTGACGCTCCACGGCCTGGCCGACATCTACTCGCGCCGCTTCCAGGTGCTGGTGGACGGCCGCTCCATCTACCTGCCCTCGCTCGGCGGCGTCGCCTGGTCGGAGCTCGGGATCGCCCTCGACGACATCGAGCGCATCGAGGTCATCCGCGGGCCGAACTCGGCCGCCTACGGATCGAACGCCTTCCTCGGCGTCATCAACATCATCACGCGCCACGCCAGCACGGCGCCGCGCCTGCGGGTGGCCGCGCGCGCCGGCATGGACCGCATCCGTGACGGCTACCTGAGCGCCGCGGGGAGCACGGCCGATGCCGCCCTCGACTGGCGGCTGACGCTGGGGCGCGAGTCCGACATGGGCTTCGACGACCGTCCGGACCGCCGTGACCTGCGCTCGCTCAACCTGCGCCTCGACTGGCAGCAGTCCCTCACCGACAGCTGGTACGTCGGGCTGGGCGGCACCGCCGGCGTGCGCGAGGACGGGCGCTTCGGCGATCCGAACGACCCGCCGCGCGACCGCGACGTACGTTGGGCCTGGCAGCACCTGCGGTGGACGCGGGCGACGGCTGACGACGAGCTCACGGCCCAGGTCTTCCACCAGCGCCGCCGGAGCCGCGAGCGCTACACCGCCATCTACGACAAGGTGGGTGGCGTTCCGATCACCGCGATCGTGGACACGGACGCCTCCTACTCCTCGGAGCGCCTGGACGCCGAGCTGCAGTGGACGCGCACACCGCGCCCCGGTTTACGCTGGGCGCTGGGGGCGGGCGCGCGCCTCGACCGCGTGCGCTCGCGCCGCTACTTCGGCCGTGGCGACTGGCTCGAGAACCACGTGCAGCGCCTGTTCGGCACCTTCGAGCTGGACGCCGCCCCGCGCCTGACCGTGCACGGCGGCGCCATGCTCGAGCGCGACGGCATCAGCGGCTGGAAGCTCGCCCCGCGGCTCGCTTTCAACGTGCACCTGGCCCCGTGGGCCACCCTGCGGCTCGCCGCCTCGCGCGCGCACCGCACGCCGCTGCTGGTGGAAGAGCGCGCCGAGGCGCGCGAGACCGCCGTCACCGCGCTGGGCGACGTCACGGTGCCCCTCATCCTCGCCAGCGGAGGCCTGACCGCCGAGCGCATCCTCTCGCGCGAGGCCGGTCTGGTCGTGCATCGGCGGCACCTCACGGGCAACCTGCGCGTCTTCCGCGAGGACCTCTCCGACGTCATCTACAGCCCCAAGCGTCCCGTCACGGTCGGCACGCCCCTGGGGCCCGTGAGCGTGAAGGCCTACGACTTCGCGAACGCGCAGTCGGCGAGCGTGCAGGGTGCCGAGCTGGAGGTCGCATGGCGGCGGGGGCCCCTTCTCGCGCATCTGGCCTATGCGTACACCGTGATCGACGGCCGCGGTCCCGATGCCGACGAGCTGGAGCGCAGCGCCCCGCGCCACGTCGGGTCGCTGCTGGCGGGCTGGCGCCTGCCGCGCGACTGGACGCTGAGCGGCGTGTACTACTACATCGGCAAGTTCCAGGCGCTCGGCTTCGCCGACGAGATCGGCGCCGTGCGCCGCCTCGACCTGCGTTTCGCGCGCCGCCTGCGGCGCGCCGGCACCCGCACCGAGCTCGCCCTGGTGGCCCAGAACCTGCTCGACACCTATCCCGAGACCCGGCAGCGACCGGGCAAGGGCCCCAACTTCTTCGACACGCGCGTCTTCGTCGAGGTCCGGGTGGAGCGCTGACGGTGCGGGAACGGGTGCAGGGCGCGGGAAGGTGCCGCCGCGGCGCGGCGCTCGCCGCGCTGCTCGTGCTCGCCTTGCCGGCGGCGGCCGCCGCGCACCCCACCGTGGTGGTCCGCTACGACCCGGCGCAGGTGCCGCACGTGCGCTTCATCGCCGCCTTCGAGGAGGCGCTCGCGCGCGTGACGCGCACCGCGCGGCTCGAGCTGCGCCCGTTGGGCGATCCGCGCCCTCCGCCGCGCGCGGACGCGGTGCTCGCGGTCGGCTACGAGGCGCTCGCGAGGGCGCTCGGGGGCCGCAGGCCCGTGGTCGCGGCGCTGGTGCCGCGCGTCAGCCTCGAGCTCGCGGTGGCGCGGGCCGGCCGCCGTCTGGCGCCTGCCGGAGACGTGACGGGCGTCTACCTGGACCAGCCTCCGCGGCGCAGCATACGGCTCGTGCGCCTGGTGCTGCCCGGCTCGCGCGAGCTCGGCGTCCTCCTCGGCCCCACGTCCCGGCGGCTGCGCGGCGAGATCGAGCGCGCCGCGCGCGCCCAGGGCTTCCGCCTGCGCACGGCCGAGATCGGCCCCGGCGACAGCGTGCCGCGTGTGGCCGAAAGGCTCCTCGACGGAGTGGACGCGCTCCTCGCGGTGCCGGACCCGCTCGTCTACAATCGGTACAGCCTGCATGGCATCCTGCTGGCCGCCTATCACCATCATGTGCCCATGTTCGGCTTCTCACGCGCTTATGTCCGGGCGGGGGCATTGGCGGCGGTCTACAGCGAGCCCCAGGACCTCGCCGCCACGGCGGCGCGCCTGTGCGCGCGCGCCCTGCGCGGGCGCCACATTCCGCCGCCCGTCTATCCGGAGGTCTATCGGGTGAGCGTCAACCGCCACGTCGCGCGCTCGCTCGGGCTGCTCGTGCGCGAGGAGGCGGAGCTCCTGCGCGAGCTCCGCCGCGACGAGGGCCGGAAACCATGAGGCGCCTGCGCATCCGGCAGAAGCTGCTTCTCGTCAGCCTGCTGCCGGTCGCCTTCGCCGTGCTCGTCATCGGCCTCTACGGCATCCTCACGCGCATCCTGCAGCTCGAGGAGGCCCTGGAGGCCAAGGGCCAGGCCATCGCCAACCAGCTCGCCCCGGCGGCCGAGTATGGCGTCTATGCCGGCAACCGCGCCGCGCTGCGGCGCCTCGCCGAGGCGACCGCCCGCGAGCGCGACGTGCGCTCGGTCACCATCACGGACGCCGACGGCAACGTGCTCGCGCGCGTGGAGCGGCCGCGCGCGGTGCGCGGCTGGCTGGTCGCAAGGCTCGCCGCCTGGCGCCGCGCGCGCCGCGGGCCGCTCGTCTTCCGCGCGGCCATCACCAGCACCCCGGTGCCGCTGGACGAGCTCGGCTTCGCCAGGCAGCTCGGGGACGCCTTCCGCGACGACGCCCACCCGAACCTGCTTGGCTGGGCGGTGGTCGAGCTCAGCCCCGACCGCATGCTCGCCGACCAGATCGCCATCGTCGCGCGCGGCGCGGGCCTCGCCTTCCTGGTGCTGCTGCTCACCGCCTGGTTCGCGGTGCGCGCCTCGCGGCGCCTGAGCGAGCCGCTCCTGCGGCTCGACGCCGCCGTGCAGCGCCTCGCCCACGGGCACCTGTCCACGCGCGTGCCCGAGACCTCGGGCGGCGAGCTGGGGGCCCTCGAGCGCGGCATCAACACCATGGCCCAGGCCCTGGAGGAGGCGCGCGCCGAGATGCAGCAGCGCATCGACCAGGCAACGCAGGAGCTGCGCGAGACGCTGGAAGCGGTCGAGGTGCAGAACCGCGAGCTCGACATCGCGCGGCGCCGGGCGCTGGAGGCGAGCCGCGCCAAGTCCGAGTTCCTCGCCAACATGAGCCACGAGATCCGCACGCCGATGAACGGCGTGCTCGGCACGGCCGAGCTGCTGCACGGAACCCGCCTCGACGACGACCAGCGGCAGCTCGTCGAGACGATCCGCGAGTCGGGCCGGGAGC
>WGBS01000328.1 GCA_015494165.1 Gammaproteobacteria bacterium
AGCGCGACGTTGATGAGCTCCTTCTGCTTGATGTCGAGCGCCTTGCCGGACTCGGCACGCTTGAGGAAGCTCAGGAAGCCGCCGGTCTCGACCGGGAAGTCGTGCTCGAGGCGTCCCGTAAGGCGCCTGATCTCCTCCAACCTCTCCTTCATTCGGCCCATGCCGCCCGCCCTCCGCCGACGCCGACGCTGGATGTTTCCTTATCTGCGGTCTCGGCGCCGTCCGATCAAGGGCCGTGACGAACCCCGGCGCACCCGCGCGCATCGTGCAACGTGCCGGTCCGGGCGGCTCCTCGCAGCGTCCCACGCGCGACGCGTCCCTTGACAGACGAGGGACGGGCCTTCACGCTGCGGGCGTGCGCGCCGCGCGGCACAACCCATCTCTTGGCGGATGCACGACGAACCGTTCGGGTGTGCCGCGGGCCCCCGACGCGCAGCTCACGTCCTTCTCGTCCCACCGGAAGAGATCCCCGTATGCGTCGAAGAGATCCACGCCGTGCCGCACGCGGCTTTTTGCTTTTGGCCTTCTGCGCCGCCGCGCCCGTCCTCACGCTCCCGCAGGCACTTGCGACCCATCACCCCGCCCATCTCCCAGGAAAGCCCGGAGCGGAGCAGCAGCCTCCGCCGGCCACCGGCCAGACGCCCAGCGAAGCTCCCGCATCCCGACCGCCGCGGCCGGGCGGTGTTCCAAGCGGGAGCGGAAGCCCCGGGCCGCGCGCGTTCCGGCGCCCGTCGCCGCCGCCCGCACAGGTGGGGGAAGGTAGCGCCCAGCCGCTACCCGACCTGCGCGTCGAGTCCGTCCGCGCCGTTGCTCCACGCGCGAAGGACGAGACACGCGTCGAGGTGCGGGTGGCCAATCGCGGCACGGCCGTGACCTCCAAGGGCGTCGTCGTGGAGCTGGTGCTTCCCGGCGCAGCGGGCGGGATGCGCGCGCCCCTGCGGCTTCGCGCAACGGTGAGCCGCGCCCTTGCACCCGGCGGCGTACCGGCGAAGGTCGTATACCGTCTTGACAAGGATTCACCCCTTGGCGCCCGAATCTGCGCCACGGTCGACCCCGACGGGGCCGTCTCCGAAAGTGATCTTTCGAACAACACCCTCTGCGCACGTGTGGACACCCGGTCCGGGCGGGCACGGGCCGTGGCAGGGCGGCCGGCGGTCTCCCTCGCAAGCCTGCTGGAGACGCTACCGCTCACGCGGGCCTCGCTCGAAGCTCTGTCCGCCGGCCAAAGGAGGCGCTACGTCCTGGTGCGCCTGGGTGCGGATGGCTCGCTCCGGTCCCGGGAGCGGGTGAGCGCGCTCGCCGGAGCCTGGGTCCCGCGCCCGGCGGACATGCGGCCCGCCCGCGCCTATCTGCAGGGCGCGGACGGCGTGCGCGTTCCCGCCGGGGAGTGGTACTGGTCCGACAGCGGCCATCTGTGGCTGCCGCTCACGGGGCAGGGCCGCGTGATGGGCATCCTGGCGGTCTCCGAACGGGGCGACCTCCGCGTGACGCTCGATGCCGACGGAGACGGCGTCGCCGACCTCGTGCTGCGCGAGTCGCTCGCCAGCGGCGAGGCGGCCCTGCTGTTCCCGGAGGGCGAGGAATGGAATGCGCTCGTGAGGAACCTGATGGACCGGCAGGGAGTCTGCGCGGCGGCGCGCGCGGCGGGCCTGACGGGAGCGCGGGCGGGCGGCACGGGCGCCGGCGGAGGCGGCTTGCAGGGCACCGGTTTCGCGATGGGGGTCCCGCGGCTCCGCCTCCCGGTGTGCGGGCGGGCGGCACCCGGCGGCGGCGCGGGCGCGGGAGGGATGCGCAATGGCCTGGGCAACGACGAGCGCTGCGCGGCGCTGCTTCGCCAGACGGGCGCCTCGCCCGCCGAGCGCATCCCGTCCACGGTGCGCTCCGAGCGCGGCTCGAGCCGCAACCTCCGCCGCAACGTGCGCGAGCTCGTCGTCGGGCTCGTCTGCCCCATCTGCGGATGGGCCATCGCGGGGTCCAAGATCGCGAGCGCCTTCGAGCGGGGCGGCGCCACGCTGCGGGGCGTGGTGAAGGAGGTCGCCTCCGCCGGCTCCCCGCACATGGCCGTCACCTTCGTCGTCGGTGACTATCTGTCGGAACGGGGACGCGAGGCGAAGCGCGAGTCCTACGTCAATTCCGCGGACGAGACGCTGCACGACATGGAAAGGTTCTGCGGCGACGCGGGCCCCGACGAATGCGCCAGAACAAAGGGTGCCGTCCCGGACTGGCGGACGGTGCGGCGGGCCTGCAGCGCGGGCTCCAGCAGCGCCTACTGCGACGATCCGAAGTGGTCGCAGCCGCCGTCCCAGCGCACGCGGCCGTCCAGGCCCGTGGGCAAGCCCCTGCCCGACAGCGACGTCGAGGCGCCCTCGCTCGATGCGCTCATGGCGCGATCGTGCCTCGAGCGCGCGAAATACCTGGCGCGTGTGCGCGGCTCGCTGCTCGGGCCCGTGGAGGAGGAATGCGAGGACCCTCGCTCGCAGCCGGTCCCCGCGCAGGAGGCGCGCGCCGCCGCACGCCGCGACGCCCCCGTGCGCATGCGAAGCTACTGCACGGGGGACGGGCAGTCGGAGACCCGGGCGCCGACCGAGCAGCTCGCCGACCTGATCGGGGAGCGGCGCTGTCCCGCGAACCCGACCGAGCGCCCGGACGAGGGCGACGGCCGGCCGGGCGGCAAGCCCTGCCTGCGCGGCGCCGTGTACGGCTTCGGCGCGGGACGGGGCGGCATCGGCATCGCCTACGGCGTGGTGGTCGGCATCGGCCCGTGCCCCGAAGAGCTCTGCGACCCCTCGGCCGCCGCGCGTCACTGACGCCGTGCCAGAGGTGCCGGAGCGCTGCCAGCACCGCACGCGACGACGCTGGGGAAAAACAGAGCTGGGGCACCCGCCTGGCTGCGCCAGATCACGGGGCAATGATACGGAATGGCGGAGAGGGAGGGATTCGAACCCTCGGTACCCCTCATCGGGGTACACACACTTTCCAGGCGTGCACCTTCGACCGCTCGGTCACCTCTCCGGGAAGCGCGCCCGCGCGTGGCCGCGGCGGGCGCAGGACGCGGGAAAGGATAAACCAGCGCCGCGCGCCTGTCAGGCGCGTCAGGAGCCGCCGGGCTCGCCGCGGCCGGGTGCCATGAAGGGCAGCGGGAAGGGCGTGACCTTGCCGCCCTCGCCCGGCTCGGTGATCTTGGCCACCCCCTCCTTCTCGACCTCGTCGATGCGGATCACCGCGTGCATGGGCACGTAGAAGCGCGAGACGCCGTCGAACTCGGCCTTGAGGCGCTCCTCGGCGGGATCGACCACGACGTTGGACCGCTCGCCGAAGACCAGCTCGCCCACCTCGACGAAGCCGTGCAGGCCGCTCTGGGCCACGCTGCGCGCGTAGACCTCGTAGATCTTGCCGCGGCTGTGGAAGACCACGCGGTAGAGCTTGCGCTTGCCGTTCATCGCCTGCTCCCGGGGCCGGGCCTCCGGCTCCCTCTACGATAGGGGCGCGGCCGCGCCCTTCAAGCCCGTCTCTTGCAAGGGCCGTGCCGTTTCCAGCTCGACGGTGAAGCGCGGGTCCCAGCCCACGCCGGGGTCGCTGCCGGCATAGCCCCGGGGGTTGCAGACCACGCGGGTGGCGCCGATGCGGTAATCGAGGTGGTGGTGGATGTGCCCGTGCACCCACAGCGCCGGCGCGGCGGCGCGCACGAGATCCTCGAGGTCGCTGGCGCAGGCGTAGCGGGCCGGCTTGTCGCCGCCCGGCCAGCTCGCGTAGCTCGGCGCGTGGTGGGTGACGACCACGGTGGGCCCGTCGAAGGGCTCGGCGAGGGCCGCCTCGAGCCAGGCCCGCGCGCGCCGGTGCTCGGCGACGAGGTCGGCGGCCCGCAAGGGTCTGCCGCCGGCGCGGATGCGCCGGAAGTCGTTGAAGCCGCGCTCGGCGGGCCCGACCACGTCGGGGTCGAGGCCCCGGTAGTCGGCCCACAGGGTGCAGCCGAGGAAGCGTACGCCCCCCAGGACCGCGGCCTCGCGCTCGAGGAAGCGCACGGGCGTGCCGGCGCACGCGGCCCGCAGGCGCGGCGCGGCCTCGGCGAGCTCGCCGCCCCAGTGCTCGTGGTTGCCGGCGACGTAGACCACGGGCACGCCGAGGCGCGCGAGCCAGCGCGCGCCTTCCTCGCCGTGGCCGATGTCACCGGCCGCGATCACCAGGTCGGCGTCGCCGACCTCGGCACGCCAGGGGGCGTGCTCGAGGTGCAGGTCCGAAAAGACGCGGATGCGCACGGAAGGCCGCCTTCGGGTCACGGGGCGGCGCATTGTACCCCGATCGCGGAAGGCCGGCGCGCGCCCCGACCGCGCCCGTGGTGCCGGCGGCGGCGCGCGGGCTACAATCGGACGCCGGAGGAGCGCCGATGCCGTCGCCGGTCGAGCCCGAGCGCCGCGCGGCCCTGCTCGAGGAGCTGGCCCGCCCGGAGCTGCCCTACCGCGACCCGCTCGCTCGGGTCGACTGGGACGCGCTGACGCTCGATGCCCCCTGGCTGCCGGAGACGGCGGTCTCGCTCCACGGCGATCCGCGCTTCGCGGCGCTCCCGGAGGCGCAGCGCGGGCGCCTGTCGCAGCACGAGCTCCTCGGCTTCGCCGCCGCCGGGCTGTGGCTCGAGGGCGTGCTGGCCGCGCGCCTCGCGCGCGCCCTCCCGCCGGCGCCCGAGGTCCCGGCCCGCGCCGCGCACCTGCTCGGCGAGCTGCGCGAGGCGGCCGGGCAGGCCCTGCTGTGCCTCGAGCTGCAGCGCCGCGCGGGCCTGCCGCTCGTGGACCGGCGGCTGTGGCGGGCGCCTGCGCTCAACCTGCTGGCGCGCCGCGCCCCGGGCGGCTCGGCGGCCTTCTGGGCCTGCGTGCTGATGGCGGCCGAGGTCCCGGACCGCCTATACCGCTATGTCCGGCGCCACGCCGGCGGCGTGTGCCCGGCCATCGCCGGGCTGGCGACGGCGAATGCCATTTGCGGCACGCGCCGCATCGCCCATGCACGAACGGTGCTGGAGCGCCGCCTGCCGGGGACGGGCCGCTGGCGGCGGCGCGCCCTCGCCCCGCTCGTCGAGCGCGCCTACCGCGAGCTGGTGGGGATCCTGTTCTTCCCGGACGCGGCGGTCTACGAGGCGGCAGGGCTGCGGCCCGGGCGCGTGTGGGCCGCGCGGGCGCGCGCCAGCGCGCGCCGCCGCGCCTTCGTGCGCGAGCTCCTGGCCACCGCCCTGCGCAGCCTGCGCCTGTTCGGCTTCCGTCTGCGCCCCTAGCCGTCCGCGCCGTCGCCGTTGCCCTCGCCGGAGGCGCGCGCGCGGCCGTAGCGGTCCTCGAAGCGCACGATGTCGTCCTCGCCCAGGTACTCGCCGCTCTGCACCTCGATGATGACGAGCGGCACCACGCCCGGGTTCTCGAGGCGGTGGGGGGTCCCCGCGGGGATGTAGGTGGACTCGTTGGTGCGCACCAGCCACTCGCGGTCGCCGTTGGTCACGCGCGCCGTGCCCGAGACCACGACCCAGTGCTCGCTGCGGTGGTAGTGCATCTGCAGCGAGAGCGAGGCGCCGGGCTTGACCACGATGCGCTTGATCTTGAAGCGCTCGCCCTCCTCGAGAACCGTGTAGGTGCCCCACGGGCGGTGCACCGTGCGGTGGTAGTCCACGCTCTCGTGGCCGGCGGCGCGCAGCCGGTCCACCACCTCGCGCACGCGCTGCGCCTCGCCGCGCGGGGCGACCAGCAGCGCATCGTCCGTGTCCACCACCACCAGGTCCTCGAGGCCGATGCCCGCGACCACGCGCCCGCCCTCGCTGCGCACCACGCAGCCGCGGCTGTCGAGCAGCAGCGCGCCCTCGCCCGTGACCCGGTTGCCGGCCTCGTCGGCGGGCGCGAGCGCGCCGAGCGCGTCCCAGGAGCCGATGTCGCTCCAGCCCAGCTCGCACGGCACCACCGCCACGTCCGAGGCCTTCTCCATCACCGCGTAGTCGACGGAGATGTCGGGCAGCGCCTCGAAGGGCGCGCGCGGCAGCTCGAGCGGCTCCTCGCGCGCGCCGAGCGCCGCCCAGCAGGCGTCGATCTTCTCCAGCAGCTCCGGCGCGGTCTCGCCCATGGCCTCGAGGATGCGGTCGGCACGGAAGCAGAACATGCCGGAGTTCCAGAGGTAGCCGCCCTCCTCGAGATAGCGGCGCGCGGTCGCCTCGTCCGGCTTCTCCACGAAGCGCTCCACCACGTGCCCGAGGACCTCGCCCTCCTCGCCCACGGGCTCTCCCGTGCGGATGTAGCCGTAGCCCGTCTCGGGCCGCTCGGGCCGGATGCCGAAGGTGACCAGCCGCCCGGCGCGCGCCAGGCGCTCGGCGCGGGACACCGCCTCGGCGAAGGCGGCCTCGTCCTCCACGAGGTGGTCGGCCGGCAGGACGAGCATGACGGCGTCGTCGCCCGCCTCCTCCAGCAGCCGCCGCGCGGCGAGCCCGATGGCGGGCGCCGTGTTGCGCCCGCAGGGCTCGAGGATGTAGCCGTGACGCAGCCCGTCCGTGCCGCAGGCGGCGTACTCGTCGCGGGTCTGGAAGTAGTGCTCGCGGTTGGTGACGGTGAGCACGCGCCCGACCCCGGGCAGCGCCGCGGCGCGCTCGAGCGTGCGCTGCAGGAGGCTGCGCCCATCGGGCAGCCGGATGAAGGGCTTGGGATAGGCGCGGCGCGAGACCGGCCACAGCCGGGTGCCCGCCCCGCCCGCGAGGATCACCGGAACCAGCATCTGCGCTCCTCCCTGCGCGGCGCCCGCCGCGCGCGGCCTCATTGTGCCGCACCCGCGCCCGCGGGGCACGAGCCGCGCACCGTCACGCGCCCGGGCGCGCCCTCCCCGCCGACGACCGTGACGGCGTCGGGACCGAGGAAGCGGCGCACGACGGCGGCGTTGGTGAGCAGGTGGCGGGTGACACGCGTGGTGGTGAGCTCGGACTCCGCCGGGACGAAGGCGAGCGGCACGAGGAGCTGGTCGGCGAGCCAGGGGTCCACGGTGCCCTCGCCCGCGAGCCACTCGCGCAGGCACTGCGCCGCCGCCTCGCCCACGCGCTCGGCAGGCAGCCCCCGCTCGCCGAGCGCGCAACAGCAGCCGGCCCCGAGCTCGAAGCGCGCGCGCAGCACGATCACGCTGCCCGGGCCGGCTGCGTCCAGCCGCGCGGTCTCCACCGCGACCGGCCCGCGCCAGACCCCGCGCAGCGCCACCAGCGCCGCCTCGCGCTGGCGCCGGGCCACGTGGTTCGGAAGCCGCGCGACGGCCGAGAGCCCCTCGAGCATCTCAGGGGCGCCGCGCTCGATCAGGCGCACGGGCCGCGCCCGCGACACGGGCTCGACGCGTGCGCGCACCTCGCCTCCGCCCGCGGGATAGAACCCGGCACGCACCAGCTCGAGGCGGAAGTCGTAGCCGGCGAGCCGCACCGCCCAGCGCCACTGCCAGTCGAGGTACTCGAAGCACGGGCTCCAGCGCACGTGCGTGCCGCCGCGCACCCGCACGCGCGAGACCCCGCCCGCCCAGGCGAGCGCCGGCAGCACCGTCTGCAGCACCAGCGACACCGAGCCGGCCGTGCCGACGTCGAAGGCGTAGTCGCCCGCGCGCGGTGCCCCCGGCGCGAAGCGCACCTCGAGCGAGCCGAGCGCCGCGCCCTCCACCTCGGCGCCGCTCACCGCGGCCGCCGCGCGGAGCGCCGCGAGGTGCTGCGCGGCCAGCCCCGGCCGCGAGCGCCGCGCGCGCACGTTCACGAGCCGGAAGGGCGTGCCGGTGAGAGCCGCGAGCGTCAGCGCCGAGCGCAGGACCTGGCCGCCGCCCTCGCCTTCGCTGCCGTCGAGGGTGAGCACGGCACCGTCAGCCTCCGCCCCGCACCACCACGAGCCCGGTGGCGCGGCGCGCGGGCGCAGCGAGTGCCTCGGTGCGGAGCAGCGCCCAGGTGGTCACGACCCACGCGGCGCGTGGCCCGGTCCCGGCGCCGGCGGCCGCCGCGAGCTCGCGCACCTCGCGGCCTACCGCGGCCGCGAGCACCTCCGCCGCGCGCCGCGCCGCCCCGGCGGCGCCCGCCGCCAGGGCGACGGGAAGGCGCGCAGGCGCCGCGCGCAGCCAGGCTTCGGGGGCGACCACCGCGACCTCGGCGGCCTCGAGCCATGCGAGCGCTGCCCGCCCGC
>WGBS01000329.1 GCA_015494165.1 Gammaproteobacteria bacterium
GCGCGTGCTCAACGTCGCCGGCCCGCGCGAGAGCCAGCGGCCGGGGATCGGCGCGCGGGCGCGGCGCTGGCTCGAGGCGGCGCTCGCGCCGCTCGCGCCGGGGCGCGTGGCACAATAGCGGCGCACCCTAGCGGCGCGGCCGGAGTGGCGGAACTGGTAGACGCGCGTGACTTAGGATCACGTGCCCTCGGGCGTGGGAGTTCGAGTCTCCCCTCCGGCACCATCTGACAACCCGAAAACGCCCGTAACCGCCTGAGGTTGCGGGCGTTTTTTCTTGCGTGCGGCGCATTTCCGGCCTTGACGGCACCACAGCAGATACACAGACTTACCGCAGGGGGCCGTTTCCCGTCCCGCACATATCCCGCACGCGATCCCGCACGCCCGCATGGCCTACATCCGCAAGATCGCCTCGGGCTGGCGCGCCGAGATCCAGCGCCGCGGCATCCGCGTCTCGCGCGTCTGCCGCACCCGACAGGCCGCCGAGGCCTGGGCCCGCCAGGTCGAGAGCGAGATCGACTCGGGCCGCTACCGGCCGGCCGCCGGCAAGACCGTCGCCGACCTCCTCGAGCGCTACGCCCGCGAGGTGAGCTCGAAGAAGCGCGGCGCACGGTGGGAGGCCGTCCGCATCAGGATACTGCTGCGCGACCCGCTCGCCCAGGTGCCGCTCGAGCGCCTGGCCGCGCCCGACATCGCGGCATGGCGCGACCGACGCCTGCGCGAGGTGTCAGCCGCTACCGTGCGCCGCGAGTGGACGCTGCTCCGCCACGCGCTCCGGATCGCGCGGGAGGAGTGGCACTGGATCGCCGAGCACCCCATGAGCACCGTAAAGCCGCCGCCGAAGCAGCCCGCCCGGCAGCGGCGCATCTCGGACGAGGAGGTCGAGCGCATCCTGTGGGCGGCAGGCTGGCAGCCGGACCGGCCGCCCGAGACGGTCACGGAGCGTGTCGCGGCCGCCTTCGTCTTCGCCCTCGAGACGGCCATGCGGGCAGGCGAGATCGTTGGGCTCACCTGGGACCGCGTCCACGCCTCGCACGTGCACCTGCCGCGGACCAAGAACGGCAACCCGCGCGACGTGCCGCTCTCGTCACGGGCGCGCGCGATCCTGGATCACCTGCGCAACTTCGAGTTCGCGGACGGCAAGGTCTTCGGGCTCAAGCCCTCGCAGCTCGACGCGCTCTTCCGCAAGCTCAAGGCGCGCGCCGGCATCACGGACCTGCATTTCCACGACACGCGGCGGGAGGCCCTGACGCGCCTGGCGCGGCGCTTCGGGCCGCTGGAGCTCGCCCGCATCAGCGGACACCGCGACCTGCGGATCCTGCTGGACGTGTACTACGCGCCTTCCGTGGAGGAGCTGGCGGCGCGGCTGGACTGAGCGCGGCGGCGGCCGTCGCGCAGCGAGTATGGGAACTGCCGCTCGGCCCAGCGGATGACCTCGATGGCCCGCCAGCGCAGCGGCCCGCGGCCCCCGAGGCGGATGGCGGGCGGGAAGTCGGGGCGGAGCGCGTAGCGCTCCCGCACCTGGCGCTCCGAGACCTTCAGGTAGCGGGCGACCTCTGCCACGCCCCACAGGTCCACGGCCACCGGCACCTGGTGCAGGCGGCGGGCGATCTCCTCGGCCAGGCGCTCGATGTCCGTGCTCACGGCGTCTCGGCGGACCTCTGTTCGCGCTCCAGCGGTTCCCAGGCCTCGCAGCAGTGGTCTGCGAAGGTCCAGCGGCGCGGCTCGTCAGGGCTGCAGTCGTGGTAGCAGTACCCGTCCTGTCCCGCCTTCCGCTGCCACCAGAGGCAGGTGCTGCAGCGGCGTCCCTGCCCGCCGGTCAGGCCCGCTGCCTGCTCCAGCTCGGCGACCCGTGCCTCGAGGCGCGAAAGGCGTGCTTCCAGGTCTCGGGCGGCCTCGACGTTGAGCCGGCGAGGATCGTGCTCACGGTGCCATGCCAGGCGGCAACGGTTCGAGCAGAACCGCTGCCAGGGGCGCTTCACCTCGAAGCCCGCCCCACAATGGGCGCACGCACGCAAAGTCTGCCCAGAACGCGTTGGACGCATCGTTAGGATGAAATCGGTGAGCGCCATCGTCGGCTTGTCCTCGAAGTTCACGTGGGCCTGCGCGTCATTTGCGTTCGCACCCTCCAGCGGCGCCGGTAGCCGAGATAGCACGCCTTGCACATGTGGTGCGTGCCTTCCCGCTTCGACGGCTGGAAGTACCAGAATTCGGTGTCGAGCGGGTAGAAATCGCCGCAGGACGAGCAGCGCCTCTCGAGGATGCCGTCGTCGATCTGCAGACGGCCGCGCTCGAGCCCGCGCGCGATCTGCTCGGGCGTGAGCGCCGGGCAGACGGGCCCGACGCGGCCATGCGGCGACGGCGGGCCTTTGCGGTGTGCAGCCAGGTCAAGCATCGTGCCTCTCCCGCTCGACAGGCACCGCGGCCTCCTGGCCGAGCGGTATCTCGTCGGGCTCGTCGCCGGCCGCGAAGAGGCATGTCAGCGCCATGCCGACGACGACGCCGAGGCACACACCCGCGATGAAGGCGATTCCGGTCATGCCGCGTCCTCCTCTGGCTCCGTCGCCTCGCCGTCACGTTCGGCGGCTTCCGCGGCATGTTCGGCGAGGCGGTAAAAGCGTTCCTGGAGGAAGGCGCGGTCCTCGTCCGTGAGGTCGCGCCCCGGGTAGCCGGCCGGGGAGAAGCCGAGCGCGTGGGCGAGGTAGTACAGCTCGGCACGATAGGCGGGTTCGGCGAGCTGGGTGATGGCGCAGTCGTATGCCTCCGCCTCGAGCTGCGTGACCACGTCCTCGGGTACGGTCGCGACCTCAGCGACGGACGCGATGTGCGGCCGCACCTTCTCCATGATCGCAAAAGTGACGTCCCCCGAAAGCGTGCAGTTGTAGCTCTCACCGACCGGGGCACCGGCCAGGAGCCACAGCATCAGGGCGCGGGCGTGGGGACGCAGGCGCAGGCGAATCTGGGACGCCAACCAGGCGTCGAAATCCTTGAGCAGGCGCGCATGGCGCTCGTATTCGGCGTCCTGTTCCCACGCTTTGCCCTGGACCTCGGCCGGGCCGCCACCGGGCTCCTCGCCGGCGCGGGCGGCCGCATCGGCCCGCTCGGCCGCCTCCCGCTCGGCCTCGGCCGCGGCCCGTGCCTCGGCCTCGGCCTGCTTCGCGTCGAAGCAGTCCTCGTCCAGGCAGAAGACCTGCTGGTCGATCTGGCGCTTCTTGGTGCAGCCCTTGCAAGCTTTGATGGGGTCGAAGCGCACGTTCCAGGAGGGATTGCCATGGAAGGACAGGCGCGGGTGATGGTGGTAGAAGAGGGATGCCGTGTGCCGCTCCAGGGCCTCGACGGTGGGCGCGGCCTCCTGCGCGTAGATCCACTCGCGGAGCTGCTCGAGCACGGGCTCGCTCGCCGCGGCGGTGAGGATCGCCCGGGCGTGAGCCGGGGTCAGGCGCTCCTCCCGCAGCAGGTCCTTGGCCCACTCGGGCAGGTCGAGCAGCCGCATGAGGTTCGAGATCTGCGAGCGGCTCATGCGGATGCCGCGGGCCTCCAGGCGCTTGGGAATCTCCTTCACCTGCAGGCCGTGCTCGCCGACGAGTTTCTTGAGAAACGCGGCCCAGTCGAGGGGCGTCAGCGGCTGGGCGTGGTGGTTGTCTGCGGCCTGGTCCAGCAGGTGCTCGACCGGGTCGTCGGCGCCGCGGTCCTCAGCGAGCAGGACCGGAATGGTCTCGAGGCCGGCCATCATGGCGGCCCGCCAGCGGCGCTCGCCGTGCTTGATGACATAGCCGTCCTCGGTCTCGAGGACGCGGATCGGGTTCTCGATGCCCCGGGCGGCGATGTCGTCTGCCAGGGCGCGCAGGGCCGCCTCGGGGAACTCGACGCGGGGCTGGCCCGGATCCGGCCGGACCGCATGGATCGGCACCTCCGTGACCTGGCCGGGGCGGAGGCTCACGACGCTGCCCTCCGGGAGAAGAGCACGATCTGGGCGCCGTGGCCGTGCTTGTCCACGCGGCAGTGCGGGCAGCGCTCGCCACGCCCGACGTAGGTCGGGCCGGCGAGCGGGCAATCGTGGTGCCAGATTAGGCCGACGGCGAGCGCCTTCTCGCGCCACCGGCGCAGACGCTCGAGATTCCGGATGGCCTCCTCGGCCTTGCGGTGGAGCTCGGAGCTGGGTCCGTAGTGGGGCATGGCTGCTCCTCCTGGTAAACCGCCTGTGCGGGCTTCTCCCCGAGGGCCTTCAGGACCGCCGCACCAGCTCCGGGCCCGGCCCGTCGGAAAGCCCTCGTGGGTCCGGGGCGGGGCGGCTACAAGCACGAAGATAGGACCAGTAGTTACCACTGTCAAGAACCAGGAGTACTACTCATGTGGTGTAGAAAGCACGTCAGTGCTTGGCTAGCGGAGCGAAAGGCGTGAGGCGCTATGCGCTAAGTGCCTGGCGGGGAGAAGAAATGGGGCGTTGGAGGAGGCGAAATTGGCTAGCCAATTTCCGGGCGGATGATGGAGGAGAGGCTGGGCTGGCGGATGGGACCATCGGCCGGGAATAGGACAAATAGGGTATCCCAAATGGGATAGATGTTTCCCTTGACCGGTCCCTGTGTACCGCTAAAACTTTGCGGTGCGGAGCCGAAATCTGGCGTGACGGTGTGACCTGCTGCAGATGAATGGTCATCCAGCTCGATCTCACGCGGCGGCGGGCGGAGCAGCTCCTGCGTGAGGTCGCGGCTGAGGGTTCAGGTCACGCCGATGAGCGATAGGATGCCTCGAGCTCGGGGAAGGACTTAGAAAACAGGAGTGCGATTTAAGTGAGGCACATAGCTGGGCGACTGGCAGGGGGAAGGTGGATGGGTGTGGCGAGCAGAAAAAGTCGTGAACAACATTATGCTGCGCTGTTCAGGCCGCTGCCTAATGCAGTGCGTGGTGGAAAAAAGCGTGCGTTTGAACTCTACTTTGGATGGAGCGTACTGCCCCCTAATGCTCCAGTATTTGTGAGAAGTGTGAGTAGCACGAGGGAGGAAGAACTTGCCATCGCTGGGCGATATCATAAGCGAGATTGAGGCTGAAGCGAACAATGGCAATGAGGCGCCTTATGATGTAGTGCGTGCGCGCTATCTGAGGCGCCTTTCAGATCATACAGGAAGGAATGTTATTGCCTACTATTCCGGCTGGACAGAGCTGCCGGATTTACTTAAGCAAGCCTCCCCATCATCATTCAACATTAACGACTGGGACAAGCATGCGTTCATGGTTGCTATGCGCGGTCTTGATAGAGACCGTGGGCTGGATTTGATTCTGCATACGCCAGGAGGGGATATCGCAGCTACGGAATCGCTCGTGCATTATCTCCGGCAAATGTTTAGGCGTGACATTCGTGCGATCGTTCCACAAGTCGCGATGTCAGCAGGAACGATGATAGCGTGTGCTTGCAAGGAAATCATTATGGGCAAACATTCCAATCTTGGTCCGATTGATCCGCAGCTCAATGGTGTGGCTGCTCAGGCAGTTCTCGATGAGTTTGATGAAGCCATTGAGATGATCAAGCATGATCCAAGCACCGCTCCATTATGGCAAGCAATTATCGGAAAGTATCACCCGACATTTCTTGGAGAATGTCGGAGAGCCATTACGTGGTCGAAAAGTATCGTGCGAAGATGGTTAAGAGATGGGATGTTTCACGGAGACCCTGATGCCCGCAAGAAAGCACGCCGCGTGGTTAATGCGCTTGGTGATCATTCGAAGACCAAAACCCATTCCCGTCACATCCATTTAGATGATTTGCCGCAAGACATCGTGGCTACTCCATTGGAGGATGACGAAGAACTGCAAGATCTTGTTCTTTCTGTACATCATGCTTTCTTGCTTTCATGCTCTTCACGCAACATCATGAAGATCGTTGAAAACCAGAATGGACTCTTTAAAGCAGAGGTTGTGGGCGTTGGAGTTGACCCGCTTTCGTGGACACCCGAAGCTTTGGGATAAAAGGAGGTGTCTGCGATGGCGAAAGGTAGAAGACCGTACCCGGCGGAGTTCCGCCGGCAGATGGTGGAGCTGGTGCAGGCGGGGCGCAGCCCGGAGGCGCTGGCGCGCGAGTTCGAGCCGTCGGCGGAGAC
>WGBS01000330.1 GCA_015494165.1 Gammaproteobacteria bacterium
GCCGGGAACTTGGTGCAGCCACGGCAGGGCGGGCGGCGCCGTGAGCACGGGGCCGGAGCGAAGCGGAGGCGAGGTGCGGCGAATCGGCGCGCGCCCTCAGGAGGAGGTGCTGGTGCGTGCAGGGCACGGAACCCCCACGCGATGGCGCCCGGGCGCGGCAGGGAGGGCGGCGCCGTGAGCGCCTGGCTGCAGCGCCTCGGCCGCCGGGGACTCGGGTTCTTCGAGCGCCTCGGGCGCGGCCACATTTTCCTGCTGCGCACGTTGGCGGCGCTGCCCGCGGTGCTGGTGCGCCCGCGGCTGCTCATCGCCCAGCTCCATGCGGTGGGCGTGCTGACGCTCCTCATCATCGTCGTCTCGGGGCTGTTCGTGGGCATGGTGCTCGGCCTGCAGGGCTACAACACGCTCGTGGACTTCGGCGCCGAGGAGTCGCTGGGCGTGGTGGTGGCGCTCTCGCTCGTGCGCGAGCTCGGCCCCGTGGTCTCCGCGCTGCTCTTCGCCGGGCGCGCGGGCTCGGCGCTCACCGCCGAGATCGGGCTCATGAAGGCGACCGAGCAGCTCTCGGGCATGGAGATGATGGCGGTGGACCCACTCGAGCGCGTGGTGGCGCCGCGCTTCCTGGCGGGCTTCCTCGCCATGCCGCTGCTCGCCGCCATCTTCAGCGTGGTGGGGGTCTACGGCGGCTGGTTCGTGGGCGTGGGGCTGCTCGGGGTCGACGACGGCGCGTTCTGGTCGCAGATGCAGGCGCGCGTGGACCTCTACGACGACGTCTATAATGGCGTGATCAAGAGTCTGGTCTTCGGCCTGGTGGCCGCCTGGATCGCCGTCTTCGAGGGTTATGACGCCGTGCCCACCTCGGAGGGCGTGGGCAGGGCCACCACCCGCACCGTGGTCCACACGGCGCTCGCGGTCCTCGGGCTCGACTTCGTGCTCACCGCCCTAATGTTCGACTGAGGGAGGCCGATACGCATGGTGCAGACGCGGACGGTGGAGATCGCGGTCGGGGCCTTCGTCGCCGCGGGCCTGGGGGCGCTGTTCGTGCTCGCCATGAAGGTGAGCAACATCGGCGCCTTCGACGTGGCCGAGGGCTACGAGCTGGTGGCGCGCTTCGACAACGTCGGCGGCCTCAAGGTGCGCGCCCCGGTCACCGTCGGCGGGGTGCGCGTGGGGCGCGTGGTGGCCATCGACTACGACATGGACACCTACGAGGCCGTGGTGCGCATGCGCATCGACCGCCGCTACGACCGCTTCCCCACCGACACCAGCGCCAGCATCCTCACCGCCGGGCTCCTCGGCGAGCAGTACGTGGGGCTCGAGCCGGGCGGCGAGGAGCGCTACCTGGGCGACGGCGACCGGATCCGCTACACCCAGTCGGCCCTGGTGCTCGAGAAGATCATCGGCCAGTTCCTCTACAGCAAGGCCGCCGAGGGAGGTGGGAAATGAACGGACGAGCTGCAAGAGCGTGGATCGCGGGGGCGGCGCTGGCGCTCGCGGCGGCGGCCGCGGGCGGCGCCGAGACGGTGAGCCTGGACGAGGCGGTCGCGCGCGCGCTCGCCGCCGACCAGCGCATCGGCGAGCGCCGCCACCTGGTGGAGGCGGCGCGGGCGCTGCTGCAGGAGGCGCTCGGGCACCGGGGGCTGCGCTACGACGTCAACGCCTTCGTCGGTATCGCGCCGGGCGTCGACGGCGGCTTCTTCGAGGCGCCCAACGGCAAGTCGTGCACCAGCCTGCCCTGCACGCCGCGCGACGATCTCTACGAGCTCAACGACGGGCTGTCGCCGTGGGTGTCGGTGCAGTTCAAGATCATCAAGCCGCTCTACACCTTCGGCAAGATCGAACGCTACGCCGAGGCCGCCCAGGGCAACGTGGACGTCAAGCGCCAGGACGTGCGCCTGGCGCGGGCCGAGGTGCGCTGGGACGTCACGCGCGCCTACTACGGCTACCTGGCCGCGCGCGACATGCGCCGCCTGCTCGAGGACGTGGACCGCCGCATCGGCAAGGCCCTGCACCTGGTGGAGCGCTGGCTCAAGGAGGGCGGGGGCCGCGCGAAGCGCTCCGACCTCTACGCGCTACAGACGGGCCAGGCGCTCGCGCGGCGCTTCCTGGCGCAGGCGCGCGGGGTCGAGGCGGTGGCGCTCGACGGCCTCAAGGTGCTGACCGGGAGCGGGCTCGACGCCGAGCTCGCCGTCGCCGACCGCGAGCTGCGGCCCGTGCCCCTGCCGGAGGGGCACCTGCGTGCGCTCATCGCCCGGGCCCTCGAGCGCCGCCCCGAGATGGCGCAGCTCGAGGCCGGCATGCGCGCGCGCCGGGCGCTGGTCGCCGCCCGCAAGGCCGAGGCCAAGCCGAACGTCTACGCCGGCGTCGTCGGCTCGCTCGCCTGGTCGCCCAACCGCGACCGCCTCGATAACCCCTATCTCATCGATCCCTTCAACCATGCCGGCGCCACGCCGGTGCTGGGCCTGAAGTGGGAGTTCGCCTCCGGCGTGCAGCCTGCGCGCGTCGCCCGCGCGCGCGCCGAGCTCGAGGCGCTCGTCGCCAAGGCGAGCTTCGCGCGCGAGGGCATCCCCTTCCAGGTGGCCGAGGCCTGGCACAAGGTGCGCGCGGGACGCCGCCAGGTCGAGGAGCTCGAACGCGCGAGCCGCGCCGCGCGCCGCTGGCTCATCACCACCTACGCCGACTTCGAGGCGGGGCTGGAGCGCACCGAGCGCCTGGTGGACGCCTTCCAGGCCTATGTCTTCGCCCACAGCGACTACCTCACCGCGGTGCACGACTACGACCTGGCGGTGGCGCATCTGGAGCGCGTGACGGGGGCGTGGGAGTGAGGCGCGGGTGCCGCGCGCTGCCGCTGCTCGCGCCGCTCGCGCTCTGGCTCGCGGCGGCGCAGGCGGCCGCCCCCGTACCCGAGGCGGACCCTGTGGCCGTCGTGCGCACGACGGCCGAGCGCGTCCTGGCGGGGCTGGAGCGCGAGCGCGAGATCCTCGCCGCGCACCCGGAGCGCATCTACGACCTGGTGGACACCTACGTGCTGCCGCGCTTCGACTTCGAGGCGATGGCGCGCTTCGTGCTCGGGCGACACTGGCGCCGGGCCACCCCCGCGCAGCGGCGGCGCTTCGTGGAGGAGTTCCGCGCCCTGCTCGTGCGCAGCTACGCCACCGCGCTGCTCGAGTACGGCGGCGAGCCCATCGAGTACCTGCCGCCGCGCGGCGACCCGGCGGAGGGCGAGGTTACGGTGCGCACGCGCATCCCGCAGCCCGGGGGCTTTCCCGTCGAGATCGACTACCGCATGCGGCGCGGCGCAGACGGGCACTGGCGCGTGATCGACGTCGTCGTCGACGGCGTGAGCCTCCTCACCAACTACCGCAGCAGCTTCGCCGCCGAGCTCCGGCGTCGCAGCCTCGACGCGCTGATCCGCACGCTGGCGGCGCGCAACCGCGGCGACGGGGGGCGATGAGAGCGGCGGCCGAGGGCACGGCGGGCGTACGCCTGGTGGCGGGCAAGGAGCCCGGGGTGCTGCGCCTGGAAGGCGAGTTGAGCTTCGCCACCGTGCCGGAGCTGTGGCGCACCACGCCTTTCCCGCCGCCCGGCGAGGGGGCGCTGGTGCTCGACCTCGGCGGCGTGCGCCGCGCCGACAGCGCCGGGCTCGCGCTCATGGTCGAGTGGCTGCGCGCGGCCCGGCGTGCCGGGCGCGAGCTGCGCCTGCGCGCCATGCCGGAGCAGATGCGCGCCATCGCCCGCGTCAGCGGCCTCGACCGCATCCTGCCGATGGAGGGCGCGCCGTGAGCGCGGGGCCGGAGCGAAGCGGAGGCGAGGTGCGGCGAATCGGCGCGCGCCCTCAGGAGGGGGCGTCGGTGCCGTGTGCGGGTTCGATCCCCAGGGCACGGATTCTGACCCCGGCACGGAGGGCGGCGCCGTGAGCGCGGGGCCGGAGCGAAGCGGAGGCCAGTTGCGGCGAATCGGCGCTAGCCCGCAGGAGGTGGCGCCGCAGCCCGCACCTTGCGCGATCCCCGAGCCGCGGTTGCGAGGCCACGGCAGGGCGGGCGGCGCCGTGAGCACGGGGGCGCGGAGCGCCCAGTTGCGGCGAGTCGGCGCGCGCCCTCAGGAGGAGGTGCTGGTGCGTGCAGGGCAGGGAACCCCCACGCGATGGCTTTGGGCCGCGGCAGGGAGGGCGGCGCCGTGACAGAGGCCATCCGCGTCGAGCGGCTGCACAAGCGCTACGCAGCCGTGCACGCCCTCCGTGGCGTGGACTTCGCGGTGGCCCGCGGCGAGTTCTTCGGCCTGCTGGGGCCCAACGGCGCCGGCAAGACCACCCTCATCGGCATCCTCGCGGGGCTCGTGCGCCCGACGGCCGGGCGCGCGGCGGTCATGGGCCACGACGTGCGCCGCCAGTGGCGCGCCGCGCGCCGGTCCCTGGGGCTGGTGCCCCAGGAGCTCGTCTACGACCCCTTCTTCACCGTGCGCGAGATCCTGTGGCTGCAGTCGGGCTACTTCGGCCACGGGCGCGAGAACCGCGCCTGGATCGAGGAGCTGCTCGAGGTGCTGGACCTCGCCGACAAGGCCGACGCCAACCTCCAGGAGCTCTCGGGCGGCATGAAGCGGCGCGTGCTCATCGCCCAGGCGCTGGTGCATCGCCCGCCGGTAGTGGTGCTCGACGAGCCCACGGCCGGGGTGGACGTGGAGCTGCGCCAGGCGCTGTGGCGCTTCACGCGCCGCCTGCACGCCGAGGGTCACACCATCGTCCTCACCACCCACTACCTGGAGGAGGCCGAGGCGCTGTGCGAGCGCATCGCCATCCTCGACCACGGGAGCCTGCGCGCCCTCGACACCAAGGCGGGCCTGCTGGCGCGCCATCCCTGGCGCTGCCTGTGCCTCGAGCTCGAACCGCCGGACGCGGCGCTCCCGGAGGCCGTGGCGCGGCTCGTCACCGAGCGCGACGGCGGGCGCGTGCGCCTGCGCCTGCACCGCCTGCACGACCAGATCGGCGCGGTGCTCGAGAGCCTGCGCGCGGCGGGCGTGCGCGTGCGCGACCTCCACACGGAGGAGCCGGGCCTCGAGGAGGTCTTCCTCGAGCTCATCCATGAGGGCGCGCCGGCGCAGGCCGCGGAGGCGCAGGCGTGAGCGCGCGGCCGGAGCCCGCGGGGCGGGGGGCGGCGGCGAACCTGCGCGGCCTCTACACCCTGTTCGAGAAGGAGGTGCTGCGCTTCCTCAAGGTGGTGGTGCAGACCCTGCTCACGCCCGTGGCCACGGCGCTGCTCTATCTGGTCATCTTCGGCGGCGTGCTGGCCGCGCACCTCGAGGTCTACCCCGGCGTCGGCTACGGCGCCTTCCTGGTGCCGGGGCTGATCGCCATGACCCTGATCCAGAACGCCTTCGCCAACAGCTCCTCGAGCCTCATCCAGTCGAAGATGACGGGCAACCTGATCTTCGTGCTGGTGGCGCCGGTCTCGCCGCTCGAGTTCTACCTCGCCTTCGTCGCCGCCGCCGTGGTGCGCGGGCTGCTGGTGGGCGCCGGCGTGTGGCTCGTCGCCCTGCTCTTCGTGGACCTGCCGCTCCACAGCCCGGCCCTGGTGCTCGTCTTCGCGGTGCTCTCGGCGGCGGTGCTGGGCGCGCTCGGCGTGGTCGCCGGGATCTGGGCGGAGAAGTTCGAGCAGCTCGCCGCCTTCCAGAACTTCGTGGTCCTGCCGCTCTCCTTCCTGAGCGGCGTGTTCTACTCGATCGGCTCGCTTCCCGCCCCCTGGGACCGGCTCTCGTGGCTCAACCCGTTCTTCTATATGATTGATGGCTTCCGCCACGGCTTCCTGGGCGTCTCGGACGCGCCGCCGGGCCTGAGCCTGGCGGTGACGGCGGCCTCGCTGGCCGTGGTGAGCGCCGTGTGCCTCGCCATGCTGGCGCGCGGCTACAAGATCCGGCAGTGAGCCTTCGCGGAGGAACGGGAGAGGCCGCGCCGCGGCGCGGACGCGCAGGGTTATGGACCGGCTGATCATCCAGGGGGGCGTGCCGCTCGACGGCGAGATCCGTATCTCGGGGGCCAAGAACGCCGTGCTCCCGATCCTCGCCGCCACGCTGCTCGCCGACGAGCCCGTGGTGGTGGGCAACGTCCCGCACCTGCACGACGTCACCACCACCATGGAGCTGCTCGGGCGCATGGGCGTGGACCTCATCGTCGACGAGCGCATGCGCATCGAGGTCGACCCGCGCGGCGTGCGCGAGCTGGTCGCCCCCTACGAGCTGGTCAAGACCATGCGCGCCTCCATCCTGGTGCTGGGTCCGCTGGTGGCGCGCCACGGCCGCGCCAAGGTCTCGCTGCCGGGCGGCTGCGCGATCGGATCGCGCCCCGTGGACCTCCACATCAAGGGCCTGCGCGCCCTGGGGGCGGAGGTGTGGGTCGAGGGCGGCTACATCCACGCCCGGGCGGAGCGCCTGCGCGGCACGCGCCTGGTGCTCGACACCGTCACGGTCACCGGCACCGAGAACCTCATGATGGCCGCCACCCTCGCCGAGGGCACCACGGTGATCGAGAACGCCGCGCGCGAGCCGGAAGTCGTGGACCTCGCCAACTGCCTGTGCAGCATGGGCGCGCGCATCGAGGGCGCCGGCACCGACACCATCGTCGTCGAGGGCGTCGAGCGCCTGCACGGCACCGCCTACGAGGTGCTGCCGGACCGCATCGAGACCGGCACCTACCTGGTGGCGGGCGCCATCACCGGCGGGCGGGTCAAGGTGCGCAACACGCGCCCGGACCTGCTCGACGCCGTGCTCGCCAAGCTGCGCGAGGCCGGCGCCGAGGTCACCACGGGCGAGGACTGGATCGAGCTCGACATGCGCGGCCGCCGGCCGCAGGCGGTGCACGTGAGGACCGCGCCCTACCCGGCCTTCCCCACCGACATGCAGGCGCAGTTCACCGCGCTCAACGCGGTCGCCGAGGGCAGCGGCACCATCACCGAGACCGTCTTCGAGAACCGCTTCATGCACGTGCACGAGCTGCAGCGCATGGGTGCCGACGTGTGGCTCGAGGGCAACGTCGCCATCAGCCGCGGCGTCGACCGCCTCACCGCCGCGCCCGTGATGGCCACGGACCTGCGCGCCTCGGCGAGCTTGGTGCTGGCGGGCCTCGTGGCCGAGGGCGAGACCACGGTCGACCGCATCTACCACATCGACCGCGGCTACGAGTGCATCGAGGAGAAGCTCGCCCAGCTCGGCGCGCGCATCCGGCGCGTGCACGCCTGAGGGGCGCGCGCTCGCCAGGCGGGCGCGCGCTCCGGTAACATGTCGCTCCATGCCCGAACCGCTCACCATCGCCGTCTCCAAGGGGCGCATCCTGGAGGAGGCGCTGCCGCTGCTCGCGCGCGCCGGCATCGTCCCGCGCGAGGACCCGGCGCGCAGCCGCCGCCTGGTGCTCGAGACCTCGCGCGCGGACGTGCGCCTGCTCGTGATCCGCGCCGCCGACGTGCCCACCTACGTGCGCCACGGCGCCGCCGAGCTCGGCATCGCCGGGCGCGACGTGCTCATGGAGCAGGGCAGCGAGGGTCTCTACGAGCCGCTCGACCTCGGCATCGCGCGCTGCCGCATGATGGTCGCCGGCCGGCCCGACGCGCCCGCGCCGCAGCGGCGCCTGCGCGTGGCGACCAAGTACGTCAACGTCACCCGCCGCCACTACGCCGCCAAGGGCGAGCAGGTGGAGCTCATCAAGCTCTACGGCTCGATGGAGCTCGCGCCGCTGGTGGGGCTGGCCGACCGCATCGTGGACCTGGTCGACACCGGCCGCACGCTGGCCGCCAACGGCCTCGTGCCGCTCGAGCACATCGCAGACATCAGCTCCCGGCTGGTGGTCAACCGCGCCGCGATGAAGGTGCGCCACCGCGAGGTGCGCGCCCTGGTGGCCGACCTGGAGGCGGCGGTGGCCGTCTCCGGCGCGCCGGCGGCCGAAGGGGCGGCGCATGGCTGAGCCCCGGCGCCTGCGCACGCGCGATCCTGGCTTCGACGCCGCCCTCGAGGCGCTGCTCGCCTGGGAGGCGGGGGAGGCGGCCGAGGTCGAGGCCACGGTGCGCGCCATCCTCGAGGACGTGCGCGCGCGCGGCGACGCCGCGCTGCTCGAGCACACCGCGCGCTTCGACGGGCTCGAGCTGCCGGGGCCGGAGGCGCTCGAGCTGCCGGCGGCGGCGCTCGACGAGGCGCTCGCCGCCGTCCCCCCCGGGCTGCGCGAGGCGCTCGAGACCGCGGCCGCGCGCATCCGCGCCTACGCCGAGCGCCAGCGCCTGGAGTCCTGGCGCTACACCGAGCCCGACGGCACGGTGCTCGGCCAGCAGGTCACGCCCCTCGACCGTGTCGGCCTCTACGTGCCGGGCGGGCGCGCGGCCTATCCCTCCTCGGTGCTCATGAACGCTATCCCGGCCAAGGTCGCAGGGGTGGGCGAGCTCGTCATGGCGGTGCCGACGCCGCGCGGCGAGACCAACCCGCTCGTGCTCGCCGCCGCGCGCATCGCGGGCGTCGACCGCGTCTTCCGCATCGGCGGCGCGCAGGCGGTGGCCGCGCTCGCCTACGGCACCGAGACGGTCCCGGCCGTGGACAAGATCGTCGGCCCCGGCAACATCTACGTCGCCACCGCCAAGCGCCTGGTCTTCGGCGTGGTCGGCATCGACATGGTGGCGGGGCCGTCGGAGATCCTGGTCATCTCCGACGGCGGCTCCGATCCGGCCTGGATCGCCATGGACCTGTTCTCGCAGGCCGAGCACGACGAGGACGCCCAGGCCATCCTGCTGAGCCCCGACGCGGCCTTCCTCGACGCCGTCGCCGCCGAGATCCGCGCGCGCCTGCCGGAGATGGCGCGCCGCGAGATCATCGGCCGCTCGCTCGCGCGCCGCGGCGCCCTCATCGAGACGCGCGACCTCGAGGAGGCCGCCGACATCGCCAACCGCATCGCCCCCGAGCACCTCGAGCTCGCCGTGGACGACCCCGAGGTCCTGCTCGCGCGCATCCGCCACGCCGGCGCGATCTTCCTCGGCCGCCACACGCCCGAGGCGCTCGGCGACTACTGCGCCGGGCCCAACCACGTGCTGCCGACGGCGCGCACGGCGCGCTTCTCCTCGCCGCTGGGCGTATACGACTTCCAGAAGCGCAGCTCCGTCATCGGCTGCTCGCCCGAGGGCGGGGCGCGGCTCGCGCGCGTGGCCGCCGCGCTCGCGCGCGGCGAGGGCCTGGAGGCGCACGCGCGCTCGGCCGAGCTGCGCCTCGGCGGGAACGGGCGGGACGCCTGAGCCATGCCGGGCGCGCGCGCGCGGTACCGCGGGCCCGGCACGCCCCGGCGCGACGTGGAGCGCTGGGTGCGGCCCGAGATCCGCGCGCTGCGTGCCTACGAGGTCGCAGAGCCCGCCGGGCGCATCAAGCTCGACGCCATGGAGAACCCCTACCCCTGGCCGGCGGAGCTGCTCGAGGGCTGGCTCGACACCCTGCGGCGGGTGAGCGTCAACCGCTACCCGGACCCGGGCGCGCGCGCCCTCAAGGCCGGGATGCGCGCGGCCATGGGCGTGCCCGAAGGCGCCGACGTGCTCGTCGGCAACGGCTCCGACGAGCTGATCCAGATGATCCTGCTCACGGTGGCCGGCCGCGACCGCGCGGTGCTCGCGCCGGAGCCCACCTTCGTCATGTACCGCCTCATCGCCACCGTGGCCGGGATGCGCTACGTCGGCGTCGACCTGCGGCCGGACTTCGGCCTCGACCTCGACGCCATGCTCGCCGCCATCGAGCGAGAGGCGCCGGCCGTGGTCTTCCTCGCCTACCCCAACAATCCGACCGGCCGGCTCTACGCGCGCGAGGAGGTGCTGCGCATCGTCGAGGCAGCGCCCGGTCTCGTGGTCGTCGACGAGGCCTACGCCCCGTTCGCGCAGGCGACGCTCATGGACGCGCTCGCGGCGCATCCGCGCCTGCTCGTGCTGCGCACGGTCTCCAAGATGGGGCTCGCCGGCCTGCGTCTCGGGCTGCTCGCCGGCCATCCGGAGTGGCTCGCCGAGATCGACAAGACGCGCCTGCCCTACAACGTCGGCAGCCTCAACCAGGCGAGCGGCGAGTTCGCCCTGCGCCACCGCGACGCCTTCGAGGCCCAGGCCGAGCGCATCCGCGAGGACCGCGCGGCGCTCCACGCCGCCCTCGAGGCCGTCGAGGGCGTGCGACCGTATCCGAGCGCGGCCAACTTCATCCTGTTCCGCGTCCCCCACGGCATGGCGCGCCGCGTGCACGAGGGGCTGCTCGCGCGCGGCGTGCTCGTCAAGTGCCTCGACGGCCAGCACCCGCTGCTCGCCGACTGCCTGCGCGTCACCGTCGGCACGCCCGAGGAGAACGAGGCCTTCCTCGAGGCCCTGCGCGACACCCTCGCCTGAGCGCGCGCCCCTCCGCCAGCCGACGAACGGTAGCTTCCGGGCGGTGACGCGATGCGTCACCCTGCCCGTTGTCCACCCTCCATAGGTGACGCGAAAGGATAGCTCCAGACTGCCCCGAGGCGTCACACCTTCGGGCGGGGCCAGACGGCACAAGGACATGGCCGACGCCTGCACGCTCCTCCACGCCGGACTGTCTCAGGACTGATACACCGATCTCTCTCGGGGCGCACAAGGAGCTTTCATTGGCCTGCACGCGTGCCGGACGCTGAAATCCGGTGCGTCGACAGGCGCGCCTCAGGGACCGGCGATGGAGCGTGCGAGGCAACGCCAGGGCGGGCGCTCGACAGGGACGTTGCGCCGTCCCCACCTTCCGCTTGCGGCCCGCGGCCCCGGAAGGGCCGCCCGGCCCGGCGGTAGCGTGCCCGGGGCCGTCTGCGGCGCCTGCGGCGCAGGGGCGGGAGGCGAGAGGCGGGAGACGGGCCACGGGTTGCAGGCTACGGTGTACGGTCACCCGTCTCCGGTAGCCCGTCCCCCGTCCACCATACAAGCAGCTTCCAGCCGCGACCGCCTCCGGCGGAGAGGCGGGAGACGGGGGTCGGGAGACGAGGGGTGGAGCGCCCTTCGGGCGCGGCCGAATGGTCCTTCCCGTCTCCCGTCACCCGTCTCCCGTTCACCATACAAGCGGCATCTTGCCGCAACCGCCTGTGGTGGTGGAGACGGGAGACGGGGGTCGGGAGACGAGGGGTGGAGCGCCCTTCGGGCGCGGCCGTTTGAGCCTGCCCATCCCC
>WGBS01000331.1 GCA_015494165.1 Gammaproteobacteria bacterium
GCCGGAGACCGCGCGCAGCGTCGGACGTGTGCGCGCGCCGCGGCTCGCCACCGTGGCGGCCGAGGTCGCCGGCGCGGTCGCCGCGGTCGAGGTGGAGGTGGGCGAGGCCGTGCGCGCGGGGCAGGTGCTCGTGCGCATCGACGACGCGGATCTGCGCCTCGAGCGCGAGGCGGCGCGCGCGGCGCTCGCACGCGTCGAGGCGCTCGCCGCGAGCCAGCGCCGCCGGGTGCGGCGGCTGGAGCGGCTGGTGCGCCGCCGGCAGGTCTCGGAGGACGCGCTCGACGAGGCGCGCGGCGCCCTCGCCGCGCTCGAGGCCGAGCGCGCCGCCGCGCGCGCGCGGCTCGCGCTCGCCGAGCGGCGGCTCGCGAAGGCCCGCGTGCGCGCGCCCTTCGACGGGCGCGTCGCCGCGCGCCTGGTCTCCGCCGGCGACCGCGTCGCGCCGGGCACCGCGCTCGTCCGGCTGGTCGCCGCGGGGCGTGAGGCGGTGCTGCCCTTCCCGGAGGCGCTGGCGCCGCGCCTGCGCCCGGGCCTGCCCGTGCGGCTCTCGACGCCGACCGCCCCGGGCGGTGCGGCGCTGAGGATCGACGCGGTGCGCCCCGAGCTATCGGATGGCGGCCACGCGGTCGAGGCCATCGTCCGGCTCCCCCCCGGGCTCGACTGGCCGCCGGGGGCCACCGTCGACGCCGAGGTGGTGCTCGGCGTGCATCGCGGCGCGGTGGTCGTGCCGGAGACCGCCGTCGTGCTGCGTCCGGGGGGCACCGTGGCCTACGTGATCGAGGGCGGGCGCGCACGCGCGCGCCGCGTGCGCACGGGGCTGCGCCGCGACGGCCTCGTCGAGATCGTCGCGGGGCTCGCCGCCGGCGAGACCGTGGCCGTGGACGGCGCCGCCTTCCTGAGCGACGGGGCGCCGGTGCGCGTGCGCGGGCAGCGATGACGCTCCCCGAGCTCTCGATCCGGCGCCACGTCCTGGCGTGGATGATGTCGGGGCTGCTGGCGCTCGCAGGCCTGATCGGCTACCAGCGCATCGGCGTCGACCGCTACCCGCGCGTGGAGTTCCCCATCGTCTCCGTGACCACGGCCCTGCCCGGCGCGAGCCCCGAGATCGTCGACGCGAGCGTCACCTCGGTGATCGAGAGCCAGGTCAACAGCATCCCGGGCATCCAGCACGTGCAGTCCTTCTCCAGCCCCGGGGTCTCGGTCATCAACATCACCTTCGAGCTCGACAAGGACGTGGACGTGGCCTTCAACGAGGTGCAGGCCAAGGTGAACCAGGTGCTGCGGCGCCTGCCCGAGGAGGCCGAGCCGCCGGTGGTCGCGAAGGTGCAGACCGAGGCCGCGCCCATCCTGTGGCTGGCGCTGCAGGGCGACCGCACCCAACAGCAGCTCAACCGCTACGCGCGCACCGTGCTCAAGAAGCGCCTCGAGACCATCGACGGCGTCGGCGAGGTGCGCCTCGGCGGCCGGCGCGACCGCACGATCCGGGTCGAGCTCGACCCGGCGCGCATGGCGGCCTTGGGCGTCACCGTCCAGGACGTGCTCGCGGCCTTCGCCCGCGAGCACGTGCAGATGCCGGGCGGCTTCCTGGTCGGCGGCGAGCGCGAGCGGCTGCTGCGCCTCGACCTCGAGTTCCACCGCGTCGCCGACATCGCGCGGATGGTGGTCGCCTGGCGCGACGGCGCGCCGGTGCGCCTCGGCGACCTCGCCGAGGTCGTGGACGGGCTCTCGGACGCGCGCCAGCTCGCGCGCTTCGACGGCGAGCCCTCGGCGGGGCTCGGCATCGTCAAGGTGCCGGGCGCCAACACCGTGGCCATCGCCCGCGAGGTGCACCGCCGCCTCGAGGAGGAGCTGCGCCCGACGCTCCCGCCCGGGATGCGCCTGACGGTGGCCTCCGACGACTCGACCTTCATCGTCGAGATGGTGCGCGCCCTGCAGGAGCACCTCATCGCCGGCACGCTCCTCGCCGCGCTCGTGGTGTGGCTCTTCCTGCGCAACCTGCGCGCCACCGGGATCATCGCCCTCGCCATCCCGGTCTCGCTCCTCGGCGCCGTGGCCGCCATGCACTTCGCGGGCTACACCTTCAACCGCCTGACGCTCCTCGGCCTGCTGCTGCTCATCGGCGTCGTCGTCGACGACGCCATCGTCGTGCTCGAGAACGTGCACCGCCACCGCGAGCGCGGCGCGGCGCCGCTCGCGGCCGCGGCCGAGGGCACGCGCGAGGTGGTGTTCGCGGTCCTCGCCTCCACGCTCACCCTGGTCTCGATCTTCGCCCCCGTGATCTTCATGGGCGGCATCATCGGCCGCTTCTTCGAGTCCTTCGCCGTGGTCGTGACGGTGGGCGTGCTCGTCTCGTGGTTCGTCTCCATGACCCTGACGCCCATGCTGTGCGCGCGCCACCTGGGCGAGCCCGGGCCCGAGGGCCCCGTGCGCCGCGCGCTGGCGCGCGCCTTCGCCGCCGTCGAGGGCGGCTACCGGCGGCTGCTCGCCGCCGCCCTGCGCCGGCGCTGGGCGGTGCTCGCCGGCGCCCTCGCCGCCGTCGCCGCCACCGTCCCCGTGTTCGGCACCCTCGGCAAGACCTTCGTCCCGCCCGAGGACGAGGGCCGCTTCCTGGTGCTGATCAAGACCCCGCTCGGCTCGAGCCTCGCCTACACCGACGCGCGCCTGCGCGAGGTCGAGCGCCTGATCGCTTCCGAGCCCGGGGTGCGCAGCCGCTTCACCGCCATCGGCCTCGGCCGCCAGGGCCAGGCCAACCGCGCCATCGCCTTCGTGCGGCTCGAGCCGCGTGAGCGCCGCGACCGCAGCCAGCAGGAGATCATCGCCTCGCTCCAGCGCCGCCTCGCCGACCTCGCGGGCGTGCGCGCCTTCGCCGCGCCGGTGCCCATCGTCGGCGGCTTCCGCGGCGAGCCCCTGCAGTTCACGGTGAGCGGACCCAACCTCGAGAAGGTGGCGGCGCTCGCACGCGAGCTGCGCCGGCGGCTCGCCGCGGTTCCCGGCATGGGCCGCGTGGACCTCGACCTCGAGCTCGACCTGCCGCAGCTCAGGCTGCGGGTGGACCGCACGCGCGCCGCCCTCCACGGCGTCTCCCCGCGCGACGTGGCGCTCGCCGTCAACGTCCTCGCCGGCGGGCTGGACGTGGCCAAGTACAACGACGAGCCGGGCGACGGCGAGCGCTACGACGTGCGCCTCAAGGCGCGCGAGGGCTTCTACCGCACGCCGGACGACCTGCGGCGCATCTGGCTGCGCGGCCGCGACGGCCGGCTGGTGCGCATCGACAGCGTGGCGCGCTTCGAGGAGCGGCCGGGCCCGGCCGTGATCGGCCGCTTCGACCTCCTCTACGCGGCCAACTTCTACGCCAGCCCCACCATGCCCCTTGGCGAGGCGGTGGCGCGCGTGCGCGCGCTCGCCGCCGGGCTGCTGCCGCCGGGCTACCGCCTCCAGTTCCAGGGCGAGGCCGAGGAGTTCGGCAAGACGGTGGGCTACATCGCCTTCGCCTTCGGGCTCGCGGTGGTGCTCGTCTACATGGTGCTCGCCAGCCAGTTCAACTCCTTCGGCCAGCCGCTGCTCGTCATGACGGCGCAGCCGCTCGCGGTGATCGGCGGCATCCTCGCGCTGTGGCTCTGGGGCCACACCCTCAACATCTTCTCCATGATCGGCATGGTGCTGCTGGTGGGGCTGGTGGCGAAGAACGCCATCCTCCTCGTGGACCTCACCAACCGGCTGCGTGCGCGCGGCATGGGCGTCGACGAGGCGCTGCTCGCCGCCTGCCCGATGCGCCTGCGCCCGGTGCTGATGACCTCGCTCACGGTGGTGCTCGCGCTGCTGCCCACGGCCTTCGGCCTCGGCGCGGGCGGCGAGGCCAACGCCCCGCTCGCCGTCGCCGTCGTCGGCGGCATGGTGAGCTCGACCCTGCTTACCCTCCTCGTCGTCCCGGCGCTCTACTCCCTCACCGCACGCCGTCGCGCCTGAAGCACGCGCGTCATGACGCGCCATGAAGGTCATGGCGCGGCGCCGCGGCCGGGCGCTGCAAGCCCTTGAACGGCCGAGCGGCGTCCGCTGGCACGCCTTCTGCTTGGCGCCACCGGCGGCGGGCGCGCGCCCGCGCGCACGCCGCGACACCATGACGACAAGCCGCAATCACGGGAGGGAGAGGCATGAAGCGACTCCTCGGCACCACGCTCGCGCTCGGCCTGTCGGCGGCGGCCGGCACGGCCGCGGCCCTGCCCACCACCATCGAGGGCGCCGCCGGCGGCGGCATCGTCCCCTGGGCCCTGCTCGCCGCCGACCGCCCCACGGCCTCGCTCACCTGGGTCGACTCCGGCGACTACAACCTCACGGTGCTCGCGGTCAACGGCACGGTCGCCGGGCGCGTGGAGCTGTCCTACGCGCGCATGTCCTTCGACATCAACGCCAACGGCGTGCGCGGCACCGTCTATGGCGCCGGCCACACCTCCAGCACCATCGACGTCGACGTCCTCGGCGCCAAGCTGAAGCTGCTCGACATGTCCGACCGCTTTCCCGCCCTGGCGCTGGGCGTCCAGCACAAGCGCTCGGACATCGCCTCGGGCCTGCGCGGCGCCATCGGCTCCGGCGACGACAGCGGCACCGACGTCTACCTCGCCGCGACCAAGGTCTTTCCCGTCGGGGGCCGCAAGCTGCTGCTGAACGGCACCCTGCGCTACACCAAGGCCAACCAGGCCGGGATCCTCGGCTTCGGCGGCCAGGGGGCGGGCAACGACGACGGCTACGGCCTCCGGTTCGAGGGCAGCGCGGGCGTCTTCGCCTCCAAGAGCGTCGTGTTCGGCGCCGAGTACCGCGCCAAGCCCGACAACCTCAAGAGCTTCGAGGAGGACGACTGGTGGGACGTCTTCCTCGCCTGGATGCCGGACAAGCACTGGTCGGTGGTCGCCGCCTACGCCGGCCTCGGTGACATCGTCAAGGAGGCCGGCACCAACGGCGAGGGCGCCGACCAGCGCGGCCTCTACCTGCAGCTCCAGGTGACCTTCTGAAGGCCGTCTACACTTCGAGAAAGGGCCGCGCGCGCCGCGGCCCGCGCCAGGAGGAGGATCCCGCCATGACCGACATGAAGCGC
The DNA here is from genome assembly GCA_015494165.1 of Gammaproteobacteria bacterium. Lineage (GTDB taxonomy): Bacteria > Pseudomonadota > Gammaproteobacteria > S144-34 > S144-34 > S144-34. The sequence continues at coordinate 5,087 of WGBS01000331.1, forward strand.
CGCGACTTCCTCAAGCTCACGGGCGCCGGCGCCGCGGCCGGCACCCTCGGGCTCGCGGGCGCCGCCCTGCCCGGCGCCGCCGGCGCCGCCCGCCGCGCCCCGCTGGTGGTCCTGGACCGCCCCGCCGACCTGCCCCGGCCCAAGGGCCAGCGCGTGGTGGTGGTCGGGGGCGGCTGGTCCGGGCTCACCATCGCCAAGTACCTCAAGAAGGAGGATCCGAAGCTCGACGTCGTGCTGATCGAGCGCCGGGCGCTGTTCCTGTCCTGCCCGGTGAGCAACCTGTGGCTCGCCGACCTCATCGACCTCGAGTTCATCGCGCACAGCTACCTGGACGCGGCCAGGCACAACGGCTACCTGTTCCTGAACGCCACCGTCGTGGACGTGGACCGCGACTCGCGCCGCGTCTACACCGACCAGGGCCATCTGCGCTACGACTTCCTGGTGCTCGCCCCGGGCATCGACTACGACTACGAGGCCATCGGCGTCACCGATCCCGCCGAGCGCTTCCACCTGCAGACGAACTACCCGGCGGGCTTCATCCCGGGCTCCGAGCATCTCTCCATCCGCAACAAGCTGGAGGACTTCGAGGGCGGCACCTTCCTGCTCACGGTGCCCTCGGGCAACTACCGTTGCCTGCCCGGGCCCTACGAGCGCGCCTGCATGGTGGCCTCGTGGTTCAAGCGCGAAGGCATCAAGGGCAAGGTGCTCCTGCTCGACGCCAATCCCGATATCACCATCAAGAAGGACGGCTTCCACGCCGCCTTCGACGAGCTCTACAAGGGCATCATCGAGTACGTGCCCTCCTTCGAGATCACGGGCGTCGACCCCTACCGGCGCAAGGTGCGCTCGGAGTTCGCCGAGGTGGACTTCGACGACGGCGCCATCTACCCGCGCGTGCGCGGCGCGCGCCTGATCGAGATGCTCGGGTTGGTCGACCCCAAGAGCCCGCAGAAGGAGGCCCGGATCGACGTGCGCTTCTACAACGTGATCGGCGACCGCCGCGTCTACGTCGCGGGCGACTCGCGTCCCATGCCCTTCTCCAAGAGCGGCAACACCGCGAACTCCGAGGGCAAGTTCGTGGCCAAGATCGTCGCCGCGCGCGCCAACGGCCGCGACGTGCGCGAGTGGCAGAGCCCCCACACGGTGTGCTACTCGATGGTGAACGCCGACCCGATGGAGGCGATCAGCGTCGACGCCTACTATGCCTACAATCCCAAGGACGGCTCCTTCCGCTTCGACCGCGTCAAGCTCTTCGAGCAGCGCAGCCCCGACCGCGGCCAGGCGACGCTCGAGTGGGCGCGCGGGCTTTACCGCGACATGTTCGGCTGAGCGGCACGGCGGGGGCGGGCGCCGGCAGGCCCGCCCCCGCCGCGGCCCTCCGGGTATGGCGAGGCAGCGTATGCACAGGCGCGACTTCCTGCGGCTCTGCGGCGGCGCCGTCGCCGGCGCCGCCGCCGGCCCTCTGCTCGCCGACGGCGCGCCCTTCGTCGCCCGCACGCACGCGCGCCTGGTCGACGGCGAAGGCAGGCCGCTGCGGGCGGAAGCGCTCGCCGTCGACGAGACCTATCTGTTCCACTACCCCTTCCGCAGCACCCCCTGCTTCCTGCTGCGGCTCGGGCGCCCGGTGCGCGCGCCGGTGACGCTGCGCACGGCCGACGGCCGCGCCTACCGCTGGCCCGGCGGGGTCGGCCCCGGCGGCGCCGTGGTCGCCTTCTCGGCCATCTGCACGCACCTCATGACCCACCCCACCCGCCAGGGCAGCTTCATCGCCTTCCACCGCCGACCGACCGAGGTCGCCGGGCGCCCCTACGTGATCACCTGCTGCGCCCACGGCAGCGTCTTCGACCCGCACGAGGGGGCGCGCGTGCTCACGGGACCGGCGACGCAGCCGCTGACGGCGGTGGTGCTCGAGCACGACCCCGCGAGCGACACCCTCACCGCCGTGGGCACGGCGGGCGCCGACCTCTATCGCGAGTTCCTGCGCACCTTCCGGCGCGAGCTGCGCGCCGCCTTCGGCCGCCGCGAATACCGCGCGCCGGCGGCGGGCGAGACGCGCGTGTGGCGCCTGGCCGACTACGCGAGGGTGTTCCGCTGCTAGGCCCGCGCGCCCACGCTCAGCCCCCGGCCCGCATGCGCTGCAGGTAGCGGTAGACGGTGCGCTCGCTGACACCGAGGCGACGCGCGGCCTCGGCGCGGTGGCCGTTGGTCTGTGCCAGCGCGCGCAGCACGGCCTCGCGCGTCAGGCGCCGCGCCCCGCCCCGGGCCGGGAACGGTGCCGCGGGCGCGGCGGGGGCGGGTGCCTCGAAGACCAGGTGCTCGGGGCGGATCTCGCCGCCGGCGGCGAGGATGGCGGCGCGCTCGACGACGTTGCGCAGCTCGCGCACGTTGCCCGGCCAGTCGTGCTCGAGCAGCCTGCGGATCACCTCCGGGCGCAGCGGCAGCAGCGCCTCGCCGTCCTCGCGCCGGGCCAGGAAGTGCGCCGCGAGCGCCGGGATGTCGTCCTTGCGCTCGCGCAGCGGCGGCACCTCCACGGGAAAGGCCGAGAGGCGGTAGTAGAGATCCTCGCGGAAGCGCCCCTCCGCCACCATGGCCTGCACGTCGCGGTTGGTCGCCGCGATCACGCGCACGTCCACGTGGCGGTACTGCGTGCCGCCCACGCGCCGCACCATGCCGGTCTCGAGCACGCGCAGCAGCTTGGTCTGGAGCGGCAGGGGCAGCTCGCAGACCTCGTCGATGAACAGCGTGCCGCCCTCGGCGACCTCGAACAGCCCCTTCTTGGCGCTGGTGGCCCCGGTGAAGGCGCCCTTCTCGTGGCCGAAGAGCTCGCTCTCGATCAGGCTGTCGCCGAGCGTGCCGCAGTCGACCACGACGAAGGGCCCGTCGGCGCGCGCGGAGTAGCGGTGCACGTACTTGGCCGCCTGCTCCTTGCCGACCCCGCTCTCGCCGAGCAGCAGCACCGTGGTGCGCGTCGGCGCCACGCGCTGCAGCAGGCTCACGAGCTGCAGCATGGCGGCCGAGCGCCCGACCAGCAGGTCGTCCGCCGGCAGGCGCTCCTCGAGCGGATGGATGTACTCGCCGATGTAGGCGACCTGCCCCTCGGCGTCGCGGATGGGCACCGCCTGGAGCTGCACGCGCTCGCGACGCCCGCGCGCGTCGAAGTGGGTGTGGATCACCTGGAAGGGCTCGCCGGTGCGCAGCACCTCCTCCAGCGGGCAGTGCTCGCCGTTCTGGCTGCACGGCACGGGTGAGCGGTGCGAGACCTCGTGGCAGCGCCGCCCGACCACCTCCTCGGGGCCGACCCCGTAGCGGCGGCGGTAGGCGGCATTGGTGGCAACGATCCGGAAGTCGCGCCCGATCACCATGAAGGGCTCAGGCAGGATATCGACGATCTCCTCGCAGGACGGCGCGCAGGGCGGCCGCGCCCTGTCATGACTGTCACGACCCGACATGACAACTACCCTCCTCCCGTGCCGCGCCCGCGTCAAGCCCCTTTCTGCGGTCAATCACTTGCAGACCGGGGCGGGCGGGCGCGGCGCTCGGCACCCCGCCCAGCAAGAAGCGTGCACACCCTTGCGCAGCCGGCGCCGTGAAGGCTACATTTCCCGCCGGCACTGAAGCCGCCCCGCCTGCCAACAAGAACCACAAGTCCAACGCGGGACCGCCACCAGGGAGACGGCGCCTTCGGGAACCGGCCGGGTGGACGGGCCGGTCGTTCTGCATGGCCCTTACCGGGGGCGGGAGCGCCCCGGCGGGCCGGGATGGGACCACCCCTGGGTGCGGGGGGTGGTGCGGAGCGACGACGCTGCTCAGACGCGGACCCTTCTCCGCGC
>WGBS01000332.1 GCA_015494165.1 Gammaproteobacteria bacterium
GTCTGGGGGCTGGGGGCCTCCATCGGCGGGCCGCAGGCGCTCAAGCGCTTCCTGTCGCGCCTGCCGGCGGACCTGCCCTTCGGCTTCGTGCTCGCCCCGCACATCGGCGAGAACTTCCTCGACCTGCTGGCGCACCAGCTCGACCGCGAGACCGCGCTGCGGGTCCGTGTCGCGCAGGACGGCGACCGCCTGGCCGCGGGCGGCATGCTGGTGGTGCCCGTGGGGCGCGCGCCGGCCTTCTGTGCCGACGGCAGCGTGCGCCTGCGCCCCCTTGGCGAGAGCGTCTACGATCCTTCGATCGATCGCACCCTGGAGGCCGTGGCCGCGGCCTGGGGCGAGCGCGCGGGCGCCATCCTCTTCAGCGGCATGGGTGACGACGGCCTGCGCGGCTGCCACGAGATCGTGCGGCGCGGCGGCACCGTGTGGGCCCAGGAGCCCGAGAGCTGCGTGGTGAGCAGCATGGCCGACCAGGCGCGCGAGCGCGGCTACGTCAGCTTCAGCGGCACGCCCGAGCAGCTCGCCGACCACCTGCGGGCACGTGCGCTGCGGCTTGCGCGCGCCGCGGCGCGCGTGCGCGGAGGAGGCTAGCCGGTGGCACAGCCCGCAGAGACCATCCGCTGCCTGCTGCTGCCCGCCGGCGAGCTCAAGGTCCTGCTGCCGGGCGCGGCGGTGGCCGAGGTCGCCGCCTGGCAGGAACCCCAGCCCGTCGAGGGTGCGCCGGTCTGGCTCCTGGGGCGCGTGGAGTGGCGCGGCGTGGTGATCCCCGTGAGCGACCTCGAGGCGCTGGTGCGGGGCGCCGCCCCCGCCCCGGTGGACCGCCGCGCGCGGCTCGCCGTGCTGCACAGCCTGGCCGAGGACGAGCTCCTGCCCTTCCACGCCCTGGTGCTGCGCGGCGTCCCGCACATGGTCCACGTCTTCCCGGGGCTGGTGACGCCGGAGGAACGGGCCGCCGGGCTCGCCCACGGGGTCGTCGCCCAGACCGTCAACGTCCACGGCGAGCACGCCGTCATCCCGGACCTCGACGTCCTCGAGCGCAGCGTGCGCGAGGCCCTCGGCCTCGCCGGCTGACCTCCGAGGGCCGTCTCAGCCCAGGTCCCCGTGCAGCGCCTGCAGGGCGGCGAGGGCGGCGAGCCCCGCCGTCTCGGTGCGCAGCACGCGCGGGCCGAGGCGCAGCCCGCGGAAGCCGGCCCCCACCGCGGCGGTACGCTCGCCGTCGGCGAGGCCGCCCTCGGGGCCGACGAGCAGGGCGAGGGCTGCCCCCGGCGGCGCCAGGGCCCGCGGGCCCTCGGCGGCGGCGGGATCGAGCAGCCAGCGCGCGGCGGGCAGCGCCGGGTCGGAGAGCGCCGCGGCGAGCGGGCGCGGCGGCGCCACCTCCGGCACCACCGCGCGCCCGCACTGCTCCGCGGCGGCGGCCGCCACCGCCTGCCAGTGGGCACGGCGGCGCTCGGCGCGGGTGCCGTCGAGGCGCGGCACGCTGCGCGCCGTGAGCACCGGCAGGATGCGCGCGGCGCCGAGCTCCACCGCCTTCTGCACCACCAGGTCCATGCGCTCCCCGCGGCACACCCCCTGGATGAGCGTGACGGCGAGCGGGCTCTCGGGGAGCGGCGCCACGGGCGCGCCGAGGCGCGCGCGCGCCGCGCCGCGCGCGGCGGCGACCAGCTCGGCCTCGTGCTCGCGCCCCGCCCCGTCGAAGACGCGCAGCCGCGCCCCCGGCCGCAGCCGCAGCACCTGGAGCAGGTGCCGGGCCGCGGCCGGCGGCAGGTCGAGCTCGGCACCCTCCGCGAGCGGGGCCGGCACGTGGATGCGCGGGATTTTCATCGGTGCGGAGTCTGCAGGCGACGGTTTACGGCGTACGGTATGCGGCTTGCGGTGGCCTGGTTGTGCAGGACGAGGATCGCCTGCCGTACCCTGTCAACCGCAACCCGCAAACTTCAGTCACGTGTGGCGAGGTCGATCCCCTCCGCCGCGACCTCGACCATGAGGTCGATCTCCTCCTCGGTGACGACGTAGGGCGGCATGAAGTAGACCACGTTGCCCAGCGGGCGCAGCAGCACGCCGCGCTCGAGGCCGTGGCGGTAGACACGCAGCCCGCGCCGCTCCCGCCACGGATAGGGCTCCAGACGCGCGCGGTCGCGCACGAGCTCGATGGCGAGGATCATGCCGGTCTGGCGGATCTCGCCCACGTGCGCATGGTCCGCGAGGGCCGCGGCGGCCGCCTCGCCCATGCGTGCGGCGAGCCTGCGGTTGCGCTCGAGCACCGGCTCCTCGGCGAAGATGTCGAGGGTGGCGAGCGCCGCGGCGCAGCCGAGCGGGTTGCCCGTGTAGCTGTGCGAGTGCAGGAAGGCGCGCAGCGTCTCGTAGTCGTCATAGAAGGCCGCGTAGACCTCCTCGGTGGTGAGGATGGCGGCGAGCGGCAGGAAGCCGCCCGTCAGCCCCTTGGACAGGCACAGGAAGTCGGGACGGATGCCCGCCTGCTCGCAGGCGAAGAGCGTGCCGGTGCGGCCGAAGCCGACCGCGATCTCGTCGGCGATGAGGTGCACGCGGTGGCGGTCGCAGGCCTCGCGCAGCAGCCGCAGGTAGGACGGGGGGTACATGCGCATGTGGCCCGCGCACTGCACCAGCGGCTCGACGATCACGGCGCACACCTCGCCGGCGTGGCGCTCGAGCGCCGCCTCCATGTGCGCGAACATGCGCTCGGCGTGCGCGTCCCACTCCGCGCGCGGCACCCCGAAGCAGTCGGGCGAGGGGACCGTGACGGGGCGCATGAGGAGCGGCTCGTAGGTCTCCTTGTAGAGGGCGACGTCGCCCACCGCGAGCGCGCCCAGGGTCTCGCCGTGGTAGCTGTTCGAGAGGTTGACGAAGCGCGTGCGCCCGGGCTCGCCGCGGTTGCGCCAGTAGTGGAAGCTCATCTTGAGCGCCACCTCCACCGCCGAGGAGCCGTTGTCGGCGTAGAAGCAGCGCGCGAGGCCGTCCGGGGCCAGGGCCGTGAGGCGCTCGGCGAGCCGCACGGCGGGCTCGTGCGTGAAGCCCGCGAGCAGGACGTGCTCGAGGCGCGCGGCCTGCTCGGCGACGGCGCGGGCGATGCGCGGGTTGGCGTGGCCGAAGAGGTTGACCCACCAGGAGCTGATGGCGTCCAGATAGCGCCGCCCGTCGAAGTCCTCCAGCCACGCGCCCGCGGCGCGCCGCACCGGCACCAGCGGCAGGTGCTCGTGGTCCTTCATCTGGGTGCAGGGGTGCCACAGCACCCGCAGGTCGCGCGCGATCCAGTCGCGGTTGCCCACGGCGGGCGCTCCGCCCCTCAGCGGCCGGCGGCGGTGGGCGCGGCGGCGCGCGGCAGGCCGAGCCGCTCCCAGATGGCGAGCACCGGCTCGGCGCGGTTGAGGGTGTAGAAGTGCAGGCCGGGGGCGCCGGCCTCGAGCAGCCGCGCGCAGAGCTCGGCGACGACGTCCGCGCCGAAGGCGCGCAGCGAGGCCAGGTCGTCGCCGTAGTCCTCGAGGCGCTTGCGGATCCAGCGCGGGATCTCGGCGCCGCAGGCGTCCGAGAAGCGCGCGAGCTGCGCGTAGTTGGTGATGGGCATGATGCCCGGCACGATGGGGATGGACAGCCCCATGGCCTCGCAGTCGGCGACGAAACGGAAATAGGCGTCGGCGTTGTAGAAGTACTGGGTGA
>WGBS01000333.1 GCA_015494165.1 Gammaproteobacteria bacterium
GCCACGGGGCGGAAGGGCCGGAGAACGCCCATCTCGCCGTCGTGCCTGGGGACGGGAGCGTGTGGGTCGCCGCGGGCCGACGGCTCGTCCGCCTTTCTGGAGACGGGACGGTGCTGGCCACGCAGCCTCTGGAGCGCAAGGCCCGGGCACTTGCGTTGGATTCGGAACGTGGCCGCCTGTGGGTCGCGCTTAGCGACCGGATCGAGGCCCGGGCGGCCGCGGACGGAAGCCCCTTGCCTCGTCCGCCCCTGGTGGCTGGCGCGAAGGTGCAGGCCTTGGCGGCCGATCCAGCGACGGGCCTGCTCTGGGCTGGTGCCGGCAAGCGACTGCTTGCCTGGAACGCCGACGGCACCGTGCGGCACGACCTGGCGCTCGGCAAGGTCCGTCACCTCGCCGTCGCGGCCCCGGGAAAGCTGTGGGTGGCGGCCGACAAGCGGCGCCTGCTGCGTGTCGACGCGTCCGGGCTCGTCGAGCTCGAGCGTGAGCCCTTCCCGGAGCATGGCAAGGCCCGCGCCCTTGCCGCCGATCCCGCCACCGGCGGCGCTTGGATCGCCGGCGAGCACGAGCTGGCGCGGCTCGGGGCGCAGGGCGAGGACCTCGGGCGGATCGAGCTCGAGGAGGACGCCCACGCGGTCGCGGCCTATGCGGACACCGAGCCGCCCGTCGTGCGCATCGCGGCGCCGTCGGAGGGTGCCTGGCTGGCTGAGCCCCGGCCCGGTATCGTTCTCGAGCTGACGGACACCGGCATCGGCTTCGACGATGCCTCGTTGCGCCTGACTCTCGACGGGGCGCCGCTCGCGGTCGCCTGCACCTTCGAGCCCGGCCGGGCACGTTGCCTCCCGGATGCGCCGATCGCGGACGGCGCGCATGAGCTTAGGGCCGAAGGGCGGGACTTCGCGGGCAACGACGCCGAGCCGGCCGCGGTGCGCTTCCACGTCGACACCGTGCCGCCCGCGCCCCCGGCGCCCGGGCTCGTCGCCGTGGTCGTCGCCGGCGGCACCGCCACCGTCTCCGCGCCGGCGGGCGCCGTCGAGCCGGGCGCGAAGGTTCACGTCACCAACCTCCGCACGGGCGAGACCGTCACCGTCACCGCGGCCGCCGATGGCAGCTTCGAGGCCGAGCTCGCCGCCGCCCCGGGCGACCGTTTCCGCGTCGTCGTCGAGGACAGGGCCGGCAACCGCAGCCTGAAGCGGGACGTGGCGCCGACCGTGCCCGATCCCGCCCGTCTCGCGCCGCCGCCGCCCGCGACGGGCTTCATGCCTTTCCACGAGGCCGTCGCCTTCCTCTACCAGGGCCCGGATCCCGTGCAACGCGGCGTGGCGCCCGACGCCATCGACCCCCGCCGGGTGGCGGTGCTCCGCGGGCGTGTGACGGACCGCGAAGGCCGGCCGCTCGCGGGCGTGCGCGTCAGCATCCTCGGCCGCCCCGAGCTCGGCCACACGCTCACGCGCGCCGACGGCCTGTTCGACCTCGCCGTCAACGGCGGCGGCTGGCTCACCGTGGCCTACGAGCTCGAAGGGCGGCTGCCGGCGCACCGCAAGGTGCGCGCGCCCTGGCGCGACTACGCGTGGCTTCCCGACGTCGCGCTGATCGAGCCCGATTCCGACGTGACGGTCGTCACGGTGGACGGCGCCTCGCCGCTGCAGGTCGCCCGCGGCAGCCCCGTGCGCGACGCCGCTGGCGAGCGTCAGGCCACCGTCCTCTTCCCGGCGGGGACCCGGGCCGAGCTCGTGCTGCCCGAAGGCGGCACGCGCCCCATCGCCCGGCTGAGCGTCCGCCTCACCGAGTACACAGTCGGGCCCAACGGGCCTAACGCCATGCCGGCGGAGCTGCCCGCTGGGACGCTCTACACGTACGCGGTGGAGCTATCGGCCGACGAGGCGACTGCGGCGGGCACGGACCAGATCCGCTTCGACCGTCCGGTGGTCCTCTACGTCGAGAACTACCTGGGCTTTCCGGTCGGCACGCCGGCGCCGGCCGGCTGGTACGACCGCCGCGCCGCGCGCTGGCTGCCAGAGACGGACGGCCGCGTGATCGCCGTGCTCGACGTGACGGGAGGCGTGGCGGCGCTGGACACCGACGGGGACGGGCAGCCGGACGACGGTGCCGGCCTCGGCATCACCGAGGAGGAGCGCCGCGCGCTGGCACGGCTCTACCCTGCGGGGACGAGCCTGTGGCGTGTGGCCCTGACCCATTTCTCGGCGCACGACATCAACTGGGCCGGTCTCGATCCGCGCGCTAGGCCGCCAGCGAGCCCGAAGCCGGACGTGCCCGAGGATCCCTGCACTGGCCCGCTCGAGCGCAACTCGATCGTCTCCTGCGCCGGCCAGACGCTCATCGAGTCGGTGGAGGTCACCGGCACGCCCTACCGCCTCCTCTACCGCAGCGACTGGGTGCCTGGGCGGACTGCCTCGGTCACGGTCCCGATGCTCGGTGCCGAGGTGCCGCCGGGCCTCACCCGCATCGATCTGATCGTCGACGTGGCGGGCCGGCGCCACACGCGCAGCTTCGCGCCGGCGCCGGACCTGTCCCACACCTTCGTCTGGGACGGCGTCGACGCCTACGGCCGGCGGCTCAGCGGCGCCTACCGCGCCCGCATCGAGGTCCGCTACGTCTTCGGCACGAGCTACGCGATGTGGGCGAGCTACGGCACCGTGAACGCGCGGCGCTTCGGCACGCCCTGGGGGACCGGCGCCTTGCGCGTGCTGGCGAGCCGGCCGGCGGAGAACCCCTTGTCCGTCGTCTGGCGCACCTGGCTCATGGTGGTGGGGCCGGGCGGCCGCGGCGCCGTAGGAGGCTGGCACCTGGATGCCGTCCACACGCTGGTGCCGGAGCTTGGCCTCCTCGTGCGCGGCGACGGGGGCCTCAGGAAGCTTGGCTGGCGCGGCGGCCTGACAATCCCGGCCCTGGCGGAAACGGTGGAGAGCGGCCTCGTCCACATGTTCCCGGCCGGGCTCGCCGTCATGCCGGACGGATCGGTGCTCTACGCCCCGCCGGTGAACGAGTCGAGCCCAGAGTTCAGCCGCATCTACCGGCGCATGGCCGACGGCACGCGCCGGCACGTGGCCGGCGACGGCGGGCGCGGCTATGGCGGCGACGGCGGGCCGGCGGAGCTCGCCCGCTTCAACTATGCGCGCGGCATGGCGGTCGGCCCGGACGGCAGCATCTACGTTGCGGACTCGGCTAACCACAGGGTGCGCCGCATCCGGCCCGACGGCACCATCGAGACGGTGGCGGGGACCGGCGTGGCGGGCTACTCCGGCGA